>VGYC01000107.1 GCA_016873095.1 Planctomycetota bacterium
GCCTAGAGGAGCTACTCCCCGACCGCTGGCAAGCCGCCGAGCCCAAGGCCGCCCCGGCCGGAACGACTCCGGCTACCGCCTCGCCAACCCCAGCCGCTTCCCAGCCCTGAGCGCCCGAAACCGACCCGCGCGGCACCGGCGCGGCACCGGCGCGGCACCGCCAGCGCGCTACGCGGTTCGCCGTACGGACACGGTCGTCGCGCAAGGCGGCCACGGCTTGGTCCGCGCGCGGCAAGGCGTAGCCCAGACCCCATGCGCCGGTGCCGAAGATGCTGCCAAAAGAGCCGCCGTGCATGTCCCAGACCTGCGGGAACGTCGGGGGCGCGCCGGGAGTCAGCCCCGTGAAGGCGTTGACGCGAACCAGGCGCACGCCTGCCTCGATCAGCCGCCGCGCCAGCAGCAAGTTCTGGCCCAGCGGGTGGCGGCCGTAACGGTCGCGGACGCGGGGTGACTCACGGTCCAGGTCGAAAGCCCGGCGCGCTGCTGAGCTGGTAGTCAGGTCGAAGGCCCTTTGCCGAAACTGGTCCAGCTGCGCGCTGGCATGTGCGCCGCCGTGAACGACGGCCGCCGGGGGGCTGGGGGGCGTCCGCGAAAGGGCCGCCGATTCGAGCGCCTGCAATAACCGTCGGCGCTCGCCGCTACGCTCGATGGTGCTGCCCTCAGGCGGGTCGAACGCGGTCATGCGGAAACCCGGGGTCGCTGGGTTGTCGGCGATCGTGCCGACCACCAGCGGCGTGTGGGCGGACCCCAGGAAGCCGGGGCTGTGATAGGTCCGTTGGTCCCCGACCACAGGAATGAGACAGACGAATGACTGCATCCCGGGCCGGGAGGGACGTAGCTTGCTCAGCACGGAGCCGTAGTACGGCCAGTTCGCGGGCGGCCGGGATTTGCCGGTCAGGCTCATCCCGATCGCCGTATCGTGGACGTGCTCGCTGTGCCGCATCGAGCGGATGACACAGTAGCGGTGCGCCAGCCGGGCAAGCCGCGGCATCAACTCGCCGACTCGAAAGCCGGTAACCGAGGTGGCGATCGGCCGGTACGGGCCGCGGATCGAGTCAGGCGCGTCCGGTTTCAGATCCCAGCTATCCAGCTGGCTCAGACCGCCTTGCTGGAAGATGAAGATACACGACTTCTCAGGATCCGAGGAGGTGGTGCCGTTCCCGGAAGGGGAACTGGCCCAGAGCAAGCTCGGCAGGTCGCAGAGCGCGCCAATGGCGCCCACCTGCAGGAGTCGCCGGCGCGTGACCAGGCCGATGGATTGCCGTCGGGTTGATTGGCTCATGCGGCATGCTCCGTGCAAGTGCAGCCAAAGGCCACGTGCAGATACCAACCGCAGGATAAGAAAATACCAGGAAATGAGCCCCGGTACAAGTGGCCAAGTGGAGCAGCCAGTCACGCTTTTCGGATGTCGATGTCTTGACGCGCGATGGTCAGAGCCGCTGGCCCAGTCTGGCCTTGCCCTCGGCGATGGCGGCCTCGTTGCCGGCAATCGTTAACGGCGCGCCATTGGCTTTCACAGGGTAGATGGCCCGGGCATACTCGGCGTACGCCTCATTGCGGAGATGCGCCAGCATGTGGTGGCCGGTGCGGCGCTCGCGCTCGGCACGCAGTGCGGACAGATCGAGAGCGGCGACGACGATCTTCTCGCCGGGGCCTGGATCGGCCTGGGCAAGAATCCGGCCGTCGTAATCGACCACCATGCTGCCGCCGGGCCAGCTAAAGGGCGGGTAATTGTCAGCGGCGGCCCCCTGGTTGGCGGCCACCACGTAGGCGAGGTTCTCCAGCGCCCGGCAGCGG
Source organism: Planctomycetota bacterium (assembly GCA_016873095.1). Classification (GTDB taxonomy): domain Bacteria; phylum Planctomycetota; class Planctomycetia; order Gemmatales; family Gemmataceae; genus VGYC01. The sequence goes on from VGYC01000107.1 coordinate 1,798, forward strand.
TTCACCAGCGTCCACCAGTCCATCGGCGGCGTCGCGCCCCAGGGGTCCATGTATGCTGATACGCGGATCAGCACCTCCGCTCCGCGGAGCGCAAGCTGCCGGATCGCCTCTGGAAACAGCCAGTCGTAGCAAGTCGCCGCCCCGAGCCGGCCAATCTCCGTCTCGGTCACCGGGAACATGTCCTCCGCGTAGCCGGGAATATCGTGCGGGCTGGCATGCACTTCCCACGGGATCCACGGATGCACCTTGCGATAGCGCGCCAGCAAGCCATCCGGCCCGATCAGGCAGGTGGTGTTGAAAACCACGCCCGGGTAGCGATCGTGCCTCTCGAGGAAGCTTCCGGTCTGGATGTAAACGTCATGCTCGCGTGCTTTCTGGTGATAGCGATCGATGTGCTCGTTGGGAATGGTGACGGCCAGACGATCCAGCAGTTCCTCGACAGTCGGGTAGATGGGCGCGGCATGTGCGAACTCTGGAAAGACGACGAGCTTGACATCGCCGAACGGCCTGTAGCCGACGACGGCGCGCTCGATCATCGCCAGCATGTGGTTGACCTGCCGAGCGATGCCGTTTCGATCCGCCGGGTTGGGCAAGTCCGTCTGACACGCGGCTGCCAGGTAACGCATCGCGCCACTCCAAGGGTTGTCAAATCGCGCTCCGGGGTTTCGCACGCAGCATCCCGGCGAAACGCTCGAACAGCTATCCTACGATCCAGCCTTGCAGCGGGTTTGCCGGACACGGTGTATAACGGTGTATAATCAGTTTCGCCAGGAGAAAACCATGTCGAATACCACCGATCCGCAACCAGCCTCGGCCCGACCGACCATCCTCTTGTGGCTGGCGCTGGGCGTATCGCTCGTCGCTGTCGCCGGCAGTCTTTATCTGAGCCTGGGAATGAACCTGAAGGCCTGCCCGCTGTGCTTCTATCAACGCACGTTCGCGATGAGCCTGGTGGGAGTGCTCGGCCTCGGCTTGTGCGCTGGCGCCGACAAGGGATTGCGCCCGGGGATGCTGGGATTGCTCGCCTTGCCGCTGGCGACGGGGGGCCTCGGCGTGGCGGCGTTTCATGTTTCTCTGGAAGTGTCGGGCAAGCTGGAATGTCCCGCCGGCGTGCTGGGGCTCGGCACCGGGCCGCAACAGAGCCTGGCGGTGTTCGCGCTGATTTTCGCACTTGTGATTGGCGACGTGTTGCGCGGGGCGAAAACGTGGGCGTTGCCGGCACTGGGGCTTGGCGGTCTGTTCGCGCTCGCCTCCTGTATCAGCAATCCGCCGATGCCGGAGGCCAGGCCCTATGACAAGCCGCCGGACGTGTGCCGGCCACCGTATCGCAGCACGACGTAGCGCAGCGTCACGTAGTGCATAGCAAGGCCCGCAGCCAATCGGCCGCGGGCCTCCAAGAATCACAAGAAGCGAGCAGCGCCGCTATTCCTTGGCGCTGGCGAACTGCGTGTTGAAGGCGATGTCATAGGCGGCCAGGGCGGAATGGACGGCCTGGTAAGCGGCCTCGTCGCCCTGCACGGCCGGTGCGATCGACAGGCCCTTGCTCGACAGGTACTCGACGACTTCCTGAATGGACTTGCCGCTGCCGCCGCTGGTGGCCCATTTCTGGAACTCGAAGTAACGAATGGCATCGCCGGCTTGCAGGGCGCGGCGGGCATCGTCGAAGTCGTTCAGGAAACGCTTGGCATCGATGAACTGGCTGGTGGGCAGGTCATTGATCTTCGCGACCAGCGTGTCACGTGTCTTGTCGATGGCGTTTTGCAACTCGATGAGCAGGTTGCCCGGAGGCGCGCCGTTGGACGCTTTCTGCACGACGGCCTGTGCCTGGACTTCAATTTCCTCGCGTTGCTTCTGCGGCAGGATCTCCTGCAACGCGGGCGGCCAGGTGAAACGGCCATCGTTGCGCAAGATGCCGAGGTTGCGGCCGGCGCTCTTGTCGCTGGTCACGTTCAGGTGTCGCAGCACGTCCTCGCCCAGCGGAATCGGATCGGAAGAGATCTTCTTGCCGGTCGTCCGCCGCAAGTCATCGAGCAGGATGTTCAGCGATTTGCCGGTCGAGATCTCGGTCGGATTGTTCGTCATCTGCACGCGCTTGAGCGTGTTCTTGGCAATCTTGACTTGCTCGTCGGTGAAGGAGGGGGTGTTGGCCTTGACGTAGAGTTCATACTCGAAGCGTTTCTTGGCGGTGTCGATGCGCGACTGGTAGTATTGCTCGCGCATGATGCGGGCCTGCTCGGCACTGGTGATGACGGAGCCATAGGCTTTCATGACGTCGGCGGCGCCCATGAGGAAGAAGCCGGCAGGGGGAATCTGCTCGAAAGGCCAGCCGCCGTAACCGCCGAGCCCACCGACGCCGCCATAGGGCTCGCCGCCCCAGCCGCCGCCACCGGGCAGATACGGATTGGCCGCTCCGCCCCAGGCGCCCGCGCCGGGCATGTACGGATTCATCATGTTGCCCCAGGCGGCGTTACGGCCGACGCCCCAGGATGCGCCCTGGGCGTTGAGCAGGTTGTTCATGTACTGGGTTTGCGAAAGTCCCGCCGCCGGCCTCACCCCCTGGGCCAGGACCGACTCGGCATGGAACAACACCGTCCCGAAGACGAACCCCAGGAGCAACATGGATTTTTTCATGGCTCATTCTCTCGCAAGGATAGCAAGAATAGATACAGTTTTATCCTACCTTGGCTGGTAAGTGGTTGCAAGCATTTCGCCGGAAATCCGGTCGTTGGCCGCCCATTGCCCCAAGAGGCCCTAAAAGAAAGGGGACAGGACCTCTACAAACGCCCCAAGAACGACGCAATTCAGCGACAGCCAAAGGTCCTGTCCCCTTTCTTTTAGGGCCTCCAAGCAGTCGAAAAGCGTTGCGGCGCAGCGCATTGCAAACGGCTCAGAATCGATCTAGAATCTGTTGGGTCACCCGCCGGCATGGAGTGCAGACATGTCGTTGGCCTTGGAATATCACTGGCCACTCGCCTTCGCGAGATCATCGTGACATGGACCGTCTTCCTCGTTGGGCTTGGTGTGCAATTGGTGCTTTGGCCCTGTCTCTACTTGCTTGCTGAGTGGCATTTCGCCCGGATTCTTCGCCGCCGGCGAGCCCAGGGGAACATGTCCAATAGCGGGCACTATGGCGAGATCATCATCGTGTTCGCAATCATCATCCTGCTGTGCTGGGTCCTGTATCCCGCCGTGCTGTGGGTTCGGTAGCTTGTCGTGGGCCTTGGAGTATCACGCGCCACTTGCCTTCGGACCATCTGGCTCGCTGGTTTCATCCGGCCAGTCCTCGAAGCGGACCGAAACCTGCTTCGAGATGCCGGATTCCTGCATGGTGATGCCGTAAAGCGTGTCGGCGGCGGCCATCGTCTTCTTGGAATGTGTGACGATGATGAACTGCGAGCGGTCCAGGAACTCGCGCAGGACGGTGGTGTAGCGGCCGATGTTGGCCTCGTCGAGCGCGGCGTCGACCTCGTCCAGGATGCAGAACGGGCTCGGCTTGCTGCGGAAGATGGCGAGCAGCAGTGCGACGGCCGTCATGGTCTTCTCGCCGCCGCTCATCAACGAGATGCTGCGCAGCTCCTTGCCCGGCGGGCGGGCGATGATGTCGATGCCGCTTTCCAGCACGTCGTTCTCGTCCTCGATGACGATGTCGGCCATGCCGCCGCCGAACAGCTTGCGGAACAGCTCCTGGAAATGCCCGCGAATGGTGACAAACGACTCCTGGAATAGCCGCTTGCTGTCAATATTGATGCGGCTGATGATCTCCTCGAGGGAGCGCTTGGCCTGGGAGAGGTCGTCGTGCTGGGCGCGCTGGCCTACGGCCCGCGTCTCCAGCTCTTGCAGCTCTTGCAGTGCTTCGAGGTTGACACTGCCGAGTCGGTTCAGCTTGCGGCGTAGATCCTCGATCTCCTGGTTGGCGGCGCTGGCGTCGAATTCCGAGCCGGCCGGTTCGCAGTCCTGGCCCACGTCCTTCTTGCGCGACCAGCGGCCTTCAGCCAGGGCCTGCTGGTAGAGTTCATCCAGCTCGACCTGGTAGTCCTCGCGCAGGCGGTCGGCGAAGCTGTCGCGGCGATGGCGCAGCTCGTTGGCCTCCAGCTCGCGGTGATGGATGTGCTCCTGCTGTACCTGCCATTCACCGCGCACGGTCTGGGCGAGGACAGCGACCTGGGCTCGCTCCTGGCGATTGTGGTCGCGCTTCTCCACGAGGCCGGCGACCCGCACCTCGGCATCTTCCTTGACGACGTAGGCAAGCGCCAGTTCCGCCGAGGCGTGCAGCATGGTTCGCTGGCTCTGCTCGTGCCGACACTTGCTGGCTGTCAGTCCCTGCTCGGCCAGCCGTTGCTCCTCGCGACGTAGTTCCAGGTCGTTGGAAAGCTGCTGATGCTGCAGGCTCAGCGAGGTGAGCTTTTCCTCGATCTTGGCGAGCGCGACATGGGCGGCGGTGCACTCCCGCTGCCGCTGCTGGCGTTGCTGTTCCAGGGCGCGGATGTCGTCGTCGGCCCGGTGGACGCGGTCGTGCAGCAGTTGCACGCGTTCCTCCGCCGCGGCACAGCGCGTGCGCGCGTCCTGATACGCAGCCTCCACGGCAACCATCTCCTGCTCGACCCGGCCGATCTCGCTCTGGCTGATGGTGACCTCCTCGTGCAGTCCCTGGCGGCGGTCGCGGTGGCGCTGCAGCCGGCCGCGGAGGTCTCCCGCCTGTTCGGTGAGCACGCCGATCTCTTCCTGCTGTTCCTCGGCGGCGCGGTCGAGGGTGCTGCCACGCTCGCGCAAGACCGCGAGATCGCGGTCCAGGTCGGCGATGCGCTGGTCCAGCGTGGCCGCCTGCTCCACCAGTTCGCGCAGCTCGCTCTTGCGCGAGAGTACGCCGGTCTCGGCGTGATGGGCGCCGACGGTCATGGTGCCGTCCGCTTCGAGCAGCTCGCCCTGCAGTGTGACCAGTCGATAGCCAAGGTTGAGGGCGGCGATGGCGCGGGCGGCGGGCAAGTCACGGACGATGAGCGTGCGGCCAAGAAGCCGCGCCGGCAGGGCCGCCAGCTCCGGATTCTCGCAGGAAACGAGCTGTTCGGCCACGGCGACGACACCGGCCTGCGTTGCCAGCTCGGGGCGGGCTTGCCCCTGGCTTTCCCACTCCGCCAGTGCCACATCGACGCGCTGGCCGCTGCCTCCCAGCCGTAGCAGCGTGCTGGCATGAGGCCGGCGCACGGCGTGCGGCCCCTCGTGGAACTCGTCCTGATCCTGTGTTTGCAGCGGGACGAAGCTCACCCGTCCAGTGAACGGCCTGTTCTGCTGCGCCAGCGCTGCCATCAATTCATCGACGTTGCGGACGACAAAGCGCTGGGCCCATTCGCCGAGGGCAAGGTCGATGAGCGGGGCGTATTCACGACGCACGGTCAGAAAATCGGCGACCATGCCGAGAACCGATCCCCAGGGGGGCGCGTCTGGTTTTTCCAGAAGCGCGAACAGCTCGCGGACACCGGTGCCGAGGCCCTCGTGGCTGCGGATCAGTCCTTGCAGTACATCGACGCGGCTGGCAATGCCGCTGCGCTCCTGCCGTAAACTGGATGCCTGTTCGGCCGCGGCGTCGTGGAATTGCCGGAGGCGCTCGCGCTCCTGACGCTGCTCCGCCAGGGTTTGCCGCGACAGATTCAGCTTGGCCTGCAAGACCTCGTCGGCCTGTGACAGCTCGCGCAGCTCGACATCGATGCTGGCGAGACTCTCGCTGGCCTGGTTGCTGCGCGCCCGCAGGCGGCCCTGTTCACGGCTCAGATTGTCGAGCTGCGCGTGCGCCGCGACCGCTTCGTTCTGCAGGTGCGCCGCCTGGCGCATTTGCTCCAGGTGCTCGACCTTGTCCTCGGCGACCTGATGCTGCAACTCCGCGAGCGACGTCACCGTCTCGCTCAGCCCAGCTTCGAGGGACTGCACGCTCAGTCGCTGCTCGCGAGCCTGGGCATCCGTATCGCTCAGCTCGGCCTCGACACGGGCGTACGTCGCGACGATGCAGGTGAGGCGCGTGGCCAGCTCATTGAGGCGCAAGCGCGTGCGGCTGAGTTCGGTTTCAAGCTCGGCCGTCAGCGAATCTTCGTGGGCCAGCGTGGTCTGCTGTGTCTTGATGACCTGCCGCACGTCTGCCAGGCGGGCTTCCTCGCGGCGAAGCTGGTCCTCCAGGTCGGTGAGCAGGACATCGATCCGCCGCGTCTCCTCCTCGTGAGCGGAGGCCCGCTGGGCGCGCTGCTCGAGGGCGGCCTTGAGGTGATCCAGCACGGTCGTCTCGGCCTGCAGCTTCAGCGAATGCCGGTGGAATTCCTCGAGGCCGAGGGCGAGTCGAAGTTCGCGCAGGCGATTGGTGTATTCCTGGTAGCGTTCCGCCTTGGCGGCTTGCAGCTTGACGCTGCGCAGCTGCTTTTCGACCTCGTCGATGATGTCCTGGAGACGTTGCAGGTTCTGGTCGACGCGTTCGAGCTTGCGCAGGGTCTCGACCTTGCGGGCCTTGAAGCGGCTGATGCCGGCGGCTTCCTCGAAGATCGTTCGCCGTTCACGGTTGGACGCCTGCAAGAGGACGTCCACCTTGCCTTGCTCGATGATGCAGTAAGCGTCGCTGCCAGCCCCCGAGCCGAGGAACAGGTCCTTGATGTCCTTGAGCCGGCACGGTTGCTGGTTGATGAGATACTCGCCCTCGCCGGAACGGTAGACGCGACGGGTGATCTGGACCTCGTCGGCCTCGGTGGCGAGGAGGCGGCGGCGGTTGTCCATGGTCATGGTGACCTCGGCCAGGCCAAGACCGCGCCGCGACGTCGAACCGTTGAAGATCACGTCGGCCATCTCGCCGCCGCGCAAGCTCTTGGCGCTCTGCTCGCCGAGCATCCAGCGAACCGCGTCCACGATGTTGCTCTTGCCCGAGCCGTTCGGCCCGACCACCGCCGTGATGCCGTCGCCAAAATCGAATGTGGTCTTGTCCGCGAAGCTCTTGAAGCCCACCATTTCCAGGCGTTTCAGCATGTGGTTCGTCCGTGGCCAGAAGGCGATTTCCTCTTTTTACTGGATTCTGCTGCCGATTTCACTTCGCCGCCGGTGCAATTGGTGGGGCGAGGCTCCGGCGGCAAGAAAGTTCACGGCTCCGCGTGAGCCTCGCCGACTCGCCCTCCCGACAATCATCACTCGGCGGCGGTGTCGCCGGGGCGGCTCAAGAATTCCGGGTCCCTGGCGTTTTCCGCCAGCGTCGTCACGGAGACTTCTTGCGGCAGCACCGAGCAGTTGCACACCGGACAGGTCAGGCAGCGGCGCTCGCTGAGCTTGTTCAGCAGGTCGATGGCGTCCGGGTATTGCCCGCCGAGCTCGACGAGCGTGCGCAGCACATCGTCCAGTTGCAGCGAGCATTGCCGGCGGGCAATCGTGCCTTGCTTGAGGAAACGGCTGATGGTGCAGCGCTCGTCGCCTGGCTCGGCAGTGACGGTGAACTCCGGGCCGGCGAGCACCTTGGCGGGCGGCGCCAGTCGGACCTTGGAGCCGAACAGCACGATCTCGGGGCGCTGGCGGGTCGCGTAATACACCAGCGGCGGTGAATCGGGAGCCACCGTGTGCAGCCAGAAGGCCTGGCCAACCGGCGCGCCGCGCAGGTTCCTGTCGGAATCGTCCATCTGCCGCAGCGCCTGGAAAGCGCCGCAACGGACCTGTGTGTGCGGACAGCCGAGCATGACGGCCAGATGTCGGCGCGGCACGCTTTCCTCCAGGCTTCCCAGCGCGAGCAAGCACCAGTGCCGCAGCGCGGGCTGGTCTTCTGCCATTCGGGCCAGCGTGTCGCAGCCACTGACGTTGCCCAGGTAGGCCAGCGACTCGGCGCAGCAGAACTTGACAAGAGGTTGATCATTCTTGAGGCCTTCCTTGAGGGCCGGCACGCTGTCCTTGCCGAGGGCTTCCAGTCGCAGGGCCGCACGCACCGACTCCTGCGGGTCGAGCACCATCTTCTGCAGTCGCAGGCGATAACGGCTCATCTGCTCCGGCGTCTCCGTGAGCGGAATCAGCCTGGCGACGCGCAGATAGCGCTCGGGGTTGAAGCGATAGGCGAAGGGGACGTTGCATTGCACAACATCCTTGTTCAGGGCGCCGGCGACGTTGCCCGTGCCGGGCGTGGGCGTGCCGAACTGGCGGTTGAGCTTCTCCGTCATCTCGTCGAGCACGAGCAGGTTCTGGCTCTTTAGCAACTGAGCACGTTTCTGGGCATCGTCAGCGAACATGACGTTGATGCGCTGAGCGACGGCATTGGAAAATCTCGCGGACTTGGCCTCCTTGGTCATGACGAGAAAGAAGGGACGATCGATATGCGAGGTGGCCCCGCTCCAGATGCGACCGCGGCGAACCTCTGCGCCTTCCACGCCTTCCTCGCTCGTTGCGCTCGCTGCGTTCGCGCCGACCAGGATCAGGCCGCTGCCATGCGCAAAGATGTGTCCCGACAGTAACTTGTTGCCGCCCTGATATTCGGGATTGATGTTCTTGGCCATCTCGTAGTTGCGGAGCATGCAGGTTTGCAAATAGCCGCCCGCAAGACTGGTCGCCTTGCTGCCGGGCGGCAGCGAGATTTCGAGATCGAAGGTGTCTCCCTTGCGGGCGCCGGCGCGAATGCCGCCCGAGACAAGCACCAGAGCGTTGTCGGGCGAGTCGAGCAGTTGCTTGACGTGCTCGACCTTCTGCTTGCGCAGCTCGTTTTCGAGCATGCCGCGGAACTCGCCGGTTGGACTATGGCCGGTGCCGCTGAGCCCGGTGACCAGGCCGACGCCGCTGACCGCCAGCGGACCGGCGTTGGCGACCTCGGTGATCTCGCCGATGGTACGGACGTCAAGATCCTTGTCGCGTTCGCTGTCCGTGGCTGGAACGGCCGTGAGCGGCGCGTGCAGGCAACCCGCGGTGGCAAGCAACGCGGCAAACAGGCCGGCAAACGCGAGCAGCAACGGCAGGCGCGATGGGACGAAACAGCGCTGCCAGCCAGGGAAACCAGTCATGACGACCTCCCGAACCGCGACCGAACCGTGCGCATTTTCACAACAATGGGGGGCGGACAATAGGAAAGCGCCGGACGGCTGTCAAGGGCATTGCGACGCAGCGCGAAAGTTGGCTTCGCCCCGCAACGAGCCGGGAGCTCAAGCGCCGGCTTCGGCAGGCCGGCCGTCGGGTTCGGCATTGACACTGGGATAGGCTGCGCGATATGGGTTGTCGCGGCGCGCTCGATCTCGAGGATACAAGGAGCAGGCATGACCGTCACGACCAAGGGCCACCCGGCCAGCCAGGGTTCGCTAGTCTACCTCCGCGACCAGGAACCTCTCACCACTCAAGAGCATGCCGCGGCGGTCGAGTGCTGCCGAAGGATCCAGCACCTCACGCAAACGCGCGAGCAATGGATCACGGCGGTCGGCAAGGACAGGTCGATTCACCTGCCGCAGGCCAACTGGGACCTGTCGCGCTCGGTACTGCACCTTGCCTATCGGGTCGTTGCCGGCGGCGACTATCCGGTGCTCAACAACCTCCGGCTGTTTTCCCACAATTTCACCGGCTTCATGCTGAGCAAGCTGGAAAAGGGACCGAACCCGCCTGTCACCGCGGTTCCCGAGAATCTGGACGCGGACCTGGCGCGTTTCGAGGGGAGCCGGTGTCCCTGGGGGACGTGGCACAGGAACATATGCAAGGCCCTGCCGTCCAGCTACCGGTTGAGTCCGCCGCCACGTTTCGGCGAGATTGGCTGGCGCATCGGCGACGCCATCGTCAGCTATGACACGTGTGTTTACCTGGAACGACTGGCGCTTCTTTCGGCAGGGAATGTGGTGCAGCGACTCGCCAGGAGCCACTCCCGGCCGCGCATTCTCGAGATCGGCTCCGGTTACGGCGGTCTGGCCTATTACATCAAGAAGCTGCTGCCGCAAGCACGCTATCATTGCCTGGACATCCCCGAGTCGCTGCTGTTCGCCTCCATTTATCTGGGCACTCTTTTTCCCGGTGACAACGACATCGTCAGCCAGGACACGCTGGGCACGCTGGCGAAGGATTCGGCCGGCTTCACGTTTGTGCCCAACTATTTCTGCGATGAGCTGGTCAAGACGGGTCAGAAGTTCGACCTGGTCATCAACACGCTGTCGATGTCGGAGATGAGCGCGGCCCAGGTGGGCTATTATGCCGACGCCATCGTGAAACTGATCGCCGATCGCGGCGTGTTCTTCGAGCAGAACCAGGACAACACGCACCTTGGATTCGAGGATGCCAAGTCGATCCTGGCCGCCCGCTTGCCGTGGGTGCTGCTGCCGTTGCCGAAGTTTCACATTTCGCAGGGGGAGGCCCATCTCTGGGCCGGCCAGCGCGTCGCTGGATTTGATTGGCGGCCCAGCAGCGAATTGCCTGTCCTGCAACGTGAGTTGCGCAGACAACAGTTGCGCATGCAGCAGCCATCCATCATCCACCGAGGCGTACGCTGGTTTCGCGAGCGCTACCGCCGGCTGGTTGGCTAAACTACGCATCTTTGCTGTTTGCTCTGTTTTGCGCGATCATTTATTGCGCCGAGGGGGTATGTGTCCTTTTCCGGACGAATTCTGGACGAATATTCCGGACCAATCGCCTGCGAGCTGGCGGCACCGCGAACCATGCCACGGTAGCCGCTATTGACAGCCGCATGGGCTCGGCGCACTTAATGGTGCTCCGGGACGATTGTCGCGCGGGATCGAGATGCTCGACGTTGCGTGAAATGGATTTCACCATCTGGCTCACGGAAGGGCCGACTTCATGATCATTTGCCGGACGCCTTTTCGGATTTCCTTCTTTGGCGGCGGGACGGATTACCCGGCGTGGTACCGCGTTCACGGCGGCACCGTGCTGGCAGCAACCATCGACAAGTACTGCTACCTCACCTGCCGCTATCTGCCGCCGTTCTTCGAACATCGCATCCGGCTCGTCTATCGCAAGACGGAAACGTGCAAGACGGTGGACGAGATCGAGCATCCCTCGGTCCGCGAGGTGATGAAGTTCCTCGGCATGAGCCGCGGCATCGAGCTGCACCACGACGGCGACCTGCCGGCCCGCAGCGGCATGGGTTCCAGCTCGGCGTTCACCGTCGGCCTCTTGCACGCGCTCTACGGGTTGCAGGGCATCATGCCGACCAAGAAGCAGCTCGCCACCGAGAGCATCTTCATCGAGCAGGACGTGCTCAAGGAGACCGTCGGCTCGCAGGACCAGGTGATGGCGGCCTACGGCGGGCTGCGGCACGTGCAGTTCATCGCCAACGGCGAGATTGCCGCCGTGCCGGTCACGCTCTCCGCCCAAAGGCTTGGCGAGCTCCAGTCGCACCTGATGCTCTTCTACACCGGCATCGCCCGGACCGCTTCCGACGTGGCCAAGAGCTACGTCGAGAACATCGACTCGCGGCGGCGGCAGCTTCGCATCATGAAGGAGCTAGTCGAGGAAAGCAAGGACGTGCTCATCGGCAATGGGGACATCCACGACTTCGGCCATCTGCTGCACGAGGCCTGGCAGGCCAAGCGCAGCCTGAGCGCCAAGGTGTCGAACCCGGAAGTCGACGGTCTGTACGAGAAAGCCCGCGAGGCAGGCGCGCTGGGCGGCAAGCTGACCGGCGCCGGCGGCGGCGGCTTCCTGCTGCTGTTCGCGCCGCCGGACCGTCAGGAGCAGATCACGGCCAGCCTCGACCACCTGATTCGCGTCCCATTCCAGTTCGAGTCGGCCGGCAGCCAGATCATCTTCCACGAAACCGGCGTCGATTATCTCGAGGTCGAACGGGCCCGCGAACGGCAAGCAAACATCACCTTCAAGGAATTCTCACACGCGGCGTGATTGGCGAGCCGAGGGGCGTAAGCCCCCGGATGGCTGTGACAGGGGGACGGGTTGAATCGATCTTCGCAGATTTTTGTGGCCGGGGCAGAGACCCTCATCGGGGCGGGCCTGGTCGATTACCTGCGCGGCGAGGGGTATGGTCACGTCCAGGTCGCCTGCGGCTCCGCGCTGGAGGATGCGAGGGAGGTCGATGCCTTCTTTCGCGCCGCGCGTCCCGAGTATGTCTTCTTCGCGGCTGGCAAGTCGGGAGGCATTCACGCTAACCAGGCCTATCCCGCGACCTTGATGCGCGACAATCTGCTGACGGCGACGCATGTCATCGATGGCGCCCATCGGCACGGCGTCACGAAGCTGCTGTATCTCGCCAGCTCGTGCAGCTATCCACGGCTGGCTCCGCAACCGATGCGGGTCGAGTGCCTGCTCACCGGGCCGCTGGAGCCGACCAACGAGGCGTATGCGCTCGCCAAGCTTGCGGGCCTGAAGCTGTGCCAGGCGTATCGCCATGAACATCACGTCAACTTCATCGCCGGCATCCCGGCCAACGCCTTCGGGCCGAAGGATGACTTCAGCCCGGAAGACTCGCACGTCATCCCCGGCCTGATCCGCAAGCTCGATGACGCCCGTGACCAGCGACTGCCGGAGTTCCCGCTGTGGGGAACGGGGCAGGCGCGGCGCGAGTTCATCTATGTTCGCGACCTGGCCGATGCCTGCGTGTTCGCCATGCAGCATTACGACGGCGCCGAGCCGCTCAACCTGGGCGGCGGCCGCGACCTGAGCATCCTCGAGACCGCGCAGGCTATTGCCGAGGTCGTCGGCTATCGCGGCACGTTTCGCCTCGATCCCAGCAAGCCGGACGGCATGCCGCGCAAAGGGCTCGACTCGAGCAAGCTCGAGCAACTCGGCTGGCGTCCGAAAACCGACTTTCACACCGCCTTGAGGGAAACCTATGAATGGTATCTGTCAAACCGGGCAGAAGCGCAATCCGGCCACGTCATCCTCCCCATGCAAGAACGAACTTATCGAGCGGCTGTATAGGTCGCTGTACCGGATTCGCCGGGTCGAGGAGGAAGTGGCCCGGGCGTATCCCTCGGACAAGATCAAGAGTCCCGTGCACCTGTCGATCGGGCAGGAAGCGGCGTCGGTCGGCGTGTGCGCCGCCCTGGAGCCAGAGGACGTGGTCTTCGGCACCTATCGCTGCCACGCGCTCTACCTCGCCAAGGGGGGCGATCTCAAGGCGATGATCGCCGAGCTTTATGGCAAGGTCACCGGCTGCGCCCGCGGCAAGGGCGGCTCGATGCACCTCATCGGCACCGAGGTTGGCATGCACGGCGCCAGCGCCGTCGTCGGCACGACCATCGCCAACGCCATCGGCCATGCCTACGCCCTCAAATACCAGAAGAAGAACGCCCTGGTGGTGAGCTTCTTCGGCGACGGCGCCACCGAGGAAGGCGTGTTCGGCGAAAGCCTGAACTTCGCGGTCCTCAAGCAACTGCCGATCATCTTCGTCTGCGAGAATAACCAGTACGCGATCCACACGCACCAGTCGCGCCGCCAGGGCAAGCCGAACGTTTGCGCCCGCGCCGAAGCCTACGGCATCCCGGCCGAGCGCATCGAGCACGGCGACGTGCTGTATCTCTACGAGCGCATCAAGGCGCTTGCCCCCAAGGTTCGCGGCGGCGGCCCGCACTTCCTCGAGGTCATGACCTATCGCTGGCAGGAGCATGTCGGACCGAACCGCGATTTCCAGCTCGGCTACCGCACCGAGGACGAGATGCATCCGTGGGTCGAGAACGACCAGGTCGATCGGCTCAAGCACATGGTCGATGGTCCGCGGCGGGCAAAGCTGGAAGAGGAAGTGGAAGAAGAGATTGCCGCCGCCTTTGCGTTCGCCGAGTCGAGCCCGGTGCCGCCGGCCGAGGAACTGTACGCCGACATTTTCAAGGAGAGCCATTCATGACGACACCAGCCACCTCGTCTGCCGCCAGCGCTGCTAGCCGGCTCCTCAAGGGGGGTACTCTCAACGGCGAGCGCACGCTGTCCTACGTCGATGCCGTCCGCGAGGCGACCGACCAGGAGATGTCGCGCGATCCGTCGGTGATCATCTTCGGACTCGACGTGGATGACCCCAAGGCCATCCAGGGGACCACCAAGGGCCTGCTGGAGAAGCACGGTCCGCAGCGCGTCTTCGGCACGCCGCTCTCGGAAGACGCGATGACGGGCGCCGCCATCGGCATGGCCCTGGCCGGCCTGCGGCCGATCCACGTGCACATTCGCATGGACTTCTTGATGCTGGCCATGAACCAACTCGTCAACGTCGCCAGCAAGAGCCATTACATGTACGGCGGCAAGGTGTGCATCCCCATGGTCGTCCGCTCCATGATCGGCAAGAGCTGGGGCCAGGGGGCGCAGCACTCGCAGGGGTTGTACAGCTTTCTCATGCACATCCCGGGCTTGAAGGTGGTCGCGCCGACCACGCCGTACGACGCCAAGGGCTGTTTGCTGGCCGCCATCCGCGACGACAATCCGGTGATGTTCGTCGAGCATCGCATCCTGCACTTCCAGAAGGGCCCGGTGCCGGACAAGCCGTACGTCGTGTCGCCGGGCAAGGCCCGCGTCACCGCCGCCGGCACGGACATCACGCTGGTCGGCATCTCGTACATGCAGGTCGAGTGCCTGCGCGCCAAGGCGTACCTGGAAGACATCGGCATCAAGGCCGAGGTCATCGACCCCATCTGGCTGAGTCCGCTGGATACGGAGACGATCAGCCATTCGGTCGAGAAGACGGGCAAGCTGATGGTGGTGGACAACGGCTGGGTCTGCTGCGGGGCCGGAACAGAGATCCTGGCCCAGGTGACGGAACGGCTGCAAGGAAAGCGCGACTTCCGCGTGAAGAGGCTCGGCTTCGCGCCGGTGACCTGCCCGACGTCGCCGTCGCTGGAAGACGCCTTCTATCCGAACGCCCGCACCATCGCCGCTGCCGCCCGCGACATGGTTGAAGGCAAGCCAACCGGCTGGCTGCCGGAGGAGAAGGCCGAGCTGCAATCCATCGTGTTCAAGGGCCCGTTCTAGTTCATCAACCACAAAGGACACCAAGGACACAAAGATCAGACTCTGGTGTTTTCCTTTGTGCTCTTTGTGTCCTTTGTGGTTCGTTTATTCAGGGAGTCAAGATGGTTGCCAAGTCGCGGTTGCACTGGCCTTTGATGCAGAACAACATCACCCGCGCCGATCTCGACGCGGTCATCGACTATCTGAAACAGGATGATCCGATCCTGACGCAGTCGGCCAATGTCCGGGCCTTCGAGAAGGAGTGGTCCAACTGGGTCGGCGTCAAGCACAGCGTCTTCCTGAGCTCTGGATCGTCGGCCAACCTGGTCACGCTGGCAGCCATGAAGGAACTGCATGGCGGCGGCGACATCATCGTCCCGCCTCTCACGTGGGTATCCGACGTGGCGGCCGTGCTACATTGCGGCTTCAATCCCGTCTTCGTCGATATCGATCCGCGCACGCTGGGCATGGACCCGAAGCAGGTGCTGGAAAAGATCACGTCGCGGACGCGGGCCGTTTTCCTCACGCACATCCTCGGCTACAACGCGCTGACGCGAGAGCTGGTCGAAGAGCTGGCGCGCCGCAAGATTCCGCTCATCGAGGATGTCTGCGAGTCGCACGGCGCGACCTTCGAGGGCAAGCGGCTCGGTTCCATCGGCTGGGCTTCCAACTTCTCCTTCTACTATGCCCATCACCTGAGCACCATTGAAGGCGGCATGGTCTGCACCAACGACGAGGAGCTGTACGAGACCGTCCGCATGTTCCGCGCGCATGGCCTGGTCCGCGAGCTGGACTCGCAGGCCCGCAAGGAAGCCTACTGGAAGAAGCATCCCGACCTGAACTCCGAGTTCATCTTCACGTATCCGGCGTACAACTTCCGCAGCACGGAGCTGAACGCCATCATCGGCCGCAACCAGCTCAAGCGCCTCGACGACATCGTCAAGAAGCGGACCGACAACCTGGTCTACTTCCTGAAGAACCTGAACCCGACGGCGTACCAGACGGATTTCGCCGTGGAGGGGAGCAGCAACTACGCCTTCACGCTGATCCTCAAGCAGCCGGACGAGAAACTGTGCGAGCGCGTGATGGCGACGCTCAAGGATAACGGCATCGAGTTTCGCCGCGGCACGTCGGGTGGTGGCAACCAGCTGCGGCAGCCGTACCTCCGCCGCATCATGCCGCACGAGGAATGGAAGAAGTTCCCGCGGACGGACCACGTGCACTTCTTCGGCTTCTACATCGGCAACTATCCGACCCTGGAGAAGTCGAAGATCAAGGACCTGTGCGACCTGCTGAACTCGCTGGTAACAAAGACCAGCGCGGCGGCGTAGCTCAAGCAGAGTTTTCAGTGTTCAGTTTTCAGTGTTCAGTGTTGGGTTTTACTGAACACTGAAAACTGAACACTGAAAACTGCGATGGAGAATCCTATGTCAGGAAAACTGGATCTGTTGTTGATCAATCCCGGCAGCCGTAGCCAGGTGTACCAGAGCCTGGGCAAGAAGCTGGCGGCTGTCGAGAACCCGGTGTGGGCCGGCCTGATGGCGACCTTCTGCCGCGTCAAGGGGCTGTCCGTCGATCTCATCGACGCCGAGGCGGAGGAGTTGACGCCCGATCAGGTCGCCGAGCGCGTGCAGCATCTCAAGCCGACGCTGGCGGCGGTCGTCGTCTACGGCCATCAGCCCTCGGCCTCCACGCAGATCATGACGGCGTCCGGCAACGTCTGCACGGCCATCAAGCAGGTCGTGCCCGCGCAAAAAGTGTTGCTCGTCGGCGGTCACGTGGCAGCACTGCCGGAGCGGACGCTGCACGAGGAAGCAGCCGACTACGTCGCCGGCGGCGAGGGACTGCACACGATGGTCCAGCTGGTCGCCGCTCTGAAGACCTCGCGGCCGGACCTGTCGAAGGTCCCTGGCCTCTGGTATCGCGACAACGGCCACGTCTGCAACACCGCCGACACGCCGCTGGTCGGCAACCTCGATGTCGAGATGCCGGGCGTCGCCTGGGACTTGTTCCCGATGACGAAGTATCGCGCCCACAACTGGCACTGTCTCGACGGCCTCAAGCGGCAACCTTATGCCGCGCTGTACACGACGCTCGGCTGCCCGTATCACTGCACATTCTGCTGCATCCAGGCGCCGTTCAAGAGCGGCGAGAAGGCCGGCGGCGTCAAGGAATCCACCAACAGCTACCGTTACTGGAGCCCGGACAACGTCATCGGCCAGATCGAGCACCTCGTCAAGAACCACGGTGTTCGCAACATCAAGATCGCCGACGAGATGTTTGTCTTGAACCGCAAGCACGTGCTGGGCATCTGCGACCGGATCATCGAGCGCGGTTACGATCTCAACATCTGGGCCTACACGCGCGTGGACACGATCAAGGACGGCATGCTCGACACGCTCAAGAAGGCCGGCGTCAACTGGCTGGCATTCGGCATCGAGGCCGGCGCCGATCGCGTCCGCGACAACGTGGACAAGAGCTTCAGCCAGCAGGAAGTCTTCGACGTCATCCGCAAGGTCCAGGAGGCCGGCATCAGCGTCATCGGCAACTACATCTTCGGCCTGCCCGAGGACGATCTGGAGACGATGAACGCGACGCTCGACCTCGCCATCGATCTCAACTGCGAGTTCGGCAACTTCTACTCGGCGATGGCCTATCCCGGCTCGCCGCTGTACACGATGGCGGTGCAGCAGGGCGTGCCGCTGCCGGAGCAGTGGACCGGCTACTCGCAGCATTCGCGCGACTGCCAGCCGTTGCCGACCAAGTATCTGCCGGCCCGCGACGTGCTCAAGTTCCGCGACGAGGCGTTCATCAAGTACTACACACAGCCGCGCTACCTCGACATGGTGCAGAAGCGCTTCGGCCAGGAGACGGTGGACCACATCAAGGAAATGACCAGCCACAGCCTGGAACGTCACCTTGTGAGCGGCAAGCTGAACGTGCCCGCAACGACGCTGCCCGAGACGAAAGCGACGCCGGCGGCGCCGCTGGTGCAACTGGGGACGATCAAGAAATCGGCGTGATTTTTTCCCCTCTCCCTCCGGGAGAGGGGAGAAAAGACCAGGAGATGGTTCCTTGCCTGAAACGACGTTGATCCTGGTTCGACATGGGGCGACGGCCGCGAACTTGACGCGGCCGTATCGCTTGCAGGGGTTGCGCCCCAACAGCAAGCTCGCGCCGGAAGGCAAGCGACAGGCGGCAGCGCTCGGGCAGGCGCTGGCGAGCTTTCCCATCGCCAAGGTGTATGCATCACCGTTGAGCCGGGCCCGGGCCACGGCCGAGTATGTCGCGGCGGCGCATCGCTTGCCCGTGGCCATCGAGAAAGGCGTCATCGAGGCGGATGTCGGCAAGTGGACGAACCTGAGCTGGCCGGACATCGAGAAGCGCTGGCCGCGCGAGTGCGCTGCGTTTCACAAGGCGCCGGAGCGCGTCGGCTACCTCGGCGGCGAGAACCTGAACGACGTTCGCGCCCGCGTGTTACCCTGCATCGCCCGGCTGATCGCCCGGCATGAAGGGGAGATGATCGCGGTGGTCAGCCATGGCGTGGTGAATCGCATGCTGATCGCCGGCTGGATGAAGCTGCCGCTGAAGCACAGCCGGCAGATCCCACAGGACAACGCCGCTTACAACGTCATCGAGTTCCACGAAGGGAAAGCCAAGGTGCGCACCGTGAACGCCACGGCGCATTTGCTGCGGCTGGTTGCGGCCTGATATTCGGTTGCCGAGTCAGCCGCTTGCGGTTTCGCGCAAGCGCGCGAAACCGCAAGCGGTTGATTCAACCAAAGACATGAAGGAGATGCCATGACAGACACCGTCGCCGTCATCCACAACCTGATCGATGCCAGCATCGCGGTCAAGCAAGAGCTGAAGAAGCAGGCATCACTGCTGGCGTCGATCGCCGAGCGCATGACGCAGGCACTCTCCGCCGGCAGGAAGATCCTGTTCTTCGGCAACGGCGGCAGCGCGGCCGACTCGCAGCACCTGGCCGCCGAGTTTGTGGGCCGGTTTCTCATCGAGCGCCGGCCTCTCCCGGCGCTGGCGCTCAATGTGAATACCTCGTGCGTGACCGCCATCGGCAACGACTACGGCTACGACCTCGTCTTCGCCCGCCAGGTGGAAGCCCTCGGACAGAAGGGCGATGTCGCCATCGGCATCTCGACCAGCGGCAACTCGGTCAGCATCATCGAAGGTCTGCGCGCCGCGCGCAAGCTCGGCATCTTCACCGTCGGCCTGACCGGCAAGTCCGGCGGCAAGATGAAAAACGAGCCGGAGGTCTGCATTTGCGTGCCGTCCAGCGAGACGCCGCGCATCCAGGAATCGCACATCCTCATCGGCCACGTGCTCTGTGGCCTGGTCGAGGAGGCGATGTTCGGACAAACCGTAGCCACAAGCTGCCAGCTTGTGGCTTGAGCAAGAGCCGACAAGCTAGCAGCTTGTCGCCACGAAAGCACTCATGGAAGGGGGAACGATATGTCTCAGCGTGTTCTGGTCACCGGCGGCCTCGGCTATCTCGGCAGCGTGCTGTGCGAGCATCTGCTCGACGCCGGCTACCGCGTCAAGGCGGTGGACAACCTCATGTACGGGCAGGGGCAGCAGGGGCTGTTTCACCTGTGCGCCCATCCCGGCTTCGACTTCGTCAAGGGCGATGTCCGCGACGAATCCTTGATGAAGAACTCCGTCAAGGATGCCGACATCATCGTCCACCTGGCGGCCATCGTCGGCGCATCGGCCTGCGACAAGGACCCGGCCATGACCACTTCCGTCAACCTGGAGTCGGTCAAGCTCATCAACAAGCTGCGCAGTCCCAAGCAGCTCATCATCTACCCGAACACCAACAGCGGCTACGGCAGCACCGAGGGGACCAGCTACTGCACCGAGGACACGCCGCTGTCGCCGATCTCACTCTACGGCAAGACCAAGGTCGAGGCCGAGCAACACCTGCTGCAGAGCCCCAACGCCATCACGCTGCGGCTGGCGACGGTTTTCGGCATGGCCCCGCGCATGCGGCTCGATCTGCTCGTCAACCACTTCGTGTGGGTCGCGCTCACGGAAGGCTACATCGTCATCTTCGAGAAGGACTTCAAGCGCAACTACATTCACGTCCGCGACGTGGCCGACTGCATGCTGCATTGCATGAAGCACTCGACCGCGATGGCCGGCAAGCCGTACAACGTCGGCCTGGATTCGGCGAACCTGTCGAAGGAAGAACTGGCCCTGGCGGTGCAGCGGCACGTTGCGAACTTCTACATCCACTTCGCGGCCATCGGCCAGGACCCGGACAAGCGCAACTACATCGTGTCGAGCGACCGCCTGCGCAAGGCGGGCTTCGAGGCCAAGCGCGACCTGGAGAACGGCATCACCGAGCTCATCAAGGGCTACCGCATGATGGGCCGGCCACTGTTCAAGAACGCGGCGTGACGGAAATCCAAAATCACAAATAACAAGATCCAAACAAAACCCAAGAACCAAATTCCAAGACTCGACTGGGCTCGTTTGAGAGTTGCAATTTGTGATTTGTTTGTGATTTGAGTTTTGTATTTTGAGAATTTGTAATGATCACCGGAGCCATCCTTGCCGGCGGACTGGGGACGCGGTTGCGGGCCGTGGTCAGCGATCGTCCCAAGGTGCTGGCGATGGTGCGCGGCAAGCCGTTCCTTGCCTACCTGCTCGATCAGTTGATGGACGGCGGCATCCGCGAGGTCGTGCTGCTCACCGGCTACCGCGGCGAGCAAATCCACGATGTCTTTGGCCGACGGTATCGCAGCATCCGCCTGGAGTATTCGCAGGAGGAATCGCCGCTGGGGACGGCAGGCGCCATCCGGCTGGCGCTGCCGAAGATCGCGACCGACACCGTGCTGATGATGAACGGCGACTCGTACTGTGCTGCCGACCTGGGACGATTCCAGGCGTTTCATCGGCAACAAGGCGGCGACGCCAGCCTGATGTTGACGCACGTGCCGGACACGTCACGCTTCGGCAAGGTAGAAACCGCGCCCGATGGCCGTGTGCTGCGCTTCCTGGAAAAGCAGGACGCCGGCGGCGAGGGCTGGATCAACGCGGGGCTATACCTCTTGAGCCGTGGGCTCATCGAGGAGATCCCGGCTGGGCAAGCGGTGTCCATCGAGCGCGAAATGTTTCCGGCCTGGTCGCGCGCCGGCCGGCTGTTCGGCCACTCCGGCGGCGGGTCGTTCCTCGACATCGGCACACCGGAATCCTACATCGCCGCCGAGGAATTCTTCAGCCGACGGGCGGCCTGA
This sequence comes from Planctomycetota bacterium, assembly GCA_016873095.1. Taxonomy (GTDB): domain Bacteria; phylum Planctomycetota; class Planctomycetia; order Gemmatales; family Gemmataceae; genus VGYC01. The sequence goes on from VGYC01000107.1 coordinate 22,923, forward strand.
CCATCTTTCGCGCCACCCCAGGCAACGAATAATGTTCTTGCGATATGTCGCATAAGTCCTGGTGGAGAAGATAGTTACGGAACCGTAACGGCTCGCGGATTCATTGCCGGGGTGCTGTGACGGGGGTAGCAACGCAACGAATTTGATTCTCACGAGGAGTAGTCTCATGCTCACGACGACGGCTTGTCCGAGCACGCTGAAAGCACTGATCCGGACGATCCCCGACTTCCCGAAGCCAGGGATTCAGTTCCGCGACATCACCACGCTCCTGGAAAGCCCAAGCGGCTGGAAGCAGACCATCGACAGCCTGGCGAATCGTTACCGTGGCCGCGGCATTCAGAAGCTGGTGGCCATCGAGTCGCGCGGCTTTGCGCTGGGCGGCGCCCTGGCCCCGCACCTCGGCTGCGGCCTGGTGCTGGCCCGCAAGAAGGGCAAGCTGCCCGGCAAGGTCGTCCGCCAGGAATACGCCCTGGAATACGGCCACGACTGCATCGAGATCCATACGGATGCGATTCGCCGCGGCGAAAGCTGCCTCATCATCGACGACCTGCTCGCTACCGGCGGCACCTGCCAGGCAACCTGCAGCCTGGTGGAGCGCATGGGCGGCCGGGTGACGAGCTGTGCGTTCGTCGTCAATCTGCCGGACCTGAAAGGCTCGCAACGTCTGGCACGCTACGACCTGCACTGGCTGGTCGAGTTTGACGGAGATTGACGCAATCAAGCTTTGCAAGCGGCATGGCCAGCTCGTTTACGCATCGTGCTGATGTGTCATTGACTGCTCAACCCTCAGTAGGCCGTCTGGACGGGTCTGGAAGTGCCTGGATGTCCGTATCACGCGCGATGGGATTGAAAGCCTGGGATTGACAGGCGAAAATGTCCCGAATCGTGCCGCCAGACCCGGCGAGAAGTGCAGGGCATCCGGCCGGTCTGACAGCTTCAGCCCAAGATCACGAGCGATGGAGATTCGATGAATCCGCACCTCGGCGCGTCGGACGTGCCAGCGCGGATGCTCCACGTCTGCCTGAAGCAGTTTTCCATCCGTCGCCGGGGCGTAAAGCCGGTACCGTTCCAGCAGCCAGCAATCTGCCGGCGCGTCAGCCGCCGAGCGCAACTCGCCAGCCGGCTGCAATTGCAGCGCCAGCCCGCGCGAAGGCTCGCTGTGATCCTGACAATCGCACCAGTAGCCGGTGTCCGCGACCTGCTCATGGCGCAGGCGGGCCGGTTGATACGGTAGGGGCGTGAGCCGCCGCGCCAGCCACATGGCCGCACGGTTGTCCGCGTGAATGCGCAGAAAGTAAATGCCGGGCTGGCCATTCAGCGAGACGTAGGTCCGCAAGTTCAATTCCACGAGGCTCGACAGGCCGGGGAGAAACGGCAGCCAGCGCGGCCTCACTGTCAATCGAAAGAACACCAGGCTGATCCAGGCATCGCCGTCCAGCACGTCGAGTTCGAGCGGCGCCGGGACCAGCGGCCGCAGTTCCCAGGCCGGCACGCGCCAGTGGAGAAATATGACCTCAAGCCAGCGCTGTGCCCATTGCCACATGGAATTCATCCTTGGAGAATCGTGCCGAAGTCTTAATGTAGTACCGCGAGAGGTCGCAGAAGTTCACGAAGCAATCCCGGCCTTCTCTCTTGCGGGTTTTCAGCCTGGAACGAAGCGCGCCCGGGTGATCGAGGTGCGGAATGGACGAACTGCTATCGCCAGTGTCGCGGCGTGAGTTTCTGGAGGCGAGTGCCGTGGGCGTGACCGCTGGCCAAACCGAAACGAAAACACCGGCCCCCCGGCCTGGCCCAAGAAGCCGGCCGCCCGCCCGCGCCGGCAAGCCACGGCGCCGGCTCGCTGTCGTTGCCACGACATACTACTACCTCTCACACGCCTACCACATCTGCGGCCGCTTCCTACATGGCTACTTCCATCAGGGCAAGTTTCGCCATCCCGACTGGACCATCGCCGGCATGCACGTCGAGCAGCAGCGCAAGGGCGACCTCAGCCGCGAACTGGCCAAGGAGCATCGCTTCACGCTGCACGATTCCGTCGCCGGCGCGCTCACTCTGGGCGGTGACAAGCTGGCTGTCGATGGCGTCTTGCTCATCGCCGAGCATGGCGATTATCCCATCAACGACAAGATGCAGATCCTCTACCCGCGCCACCGCATGTTCCAGGAGATCGTGGACGTCTTCCGCCGCAGCAAGCGGTCGGTTCCCGTCTTCTGCGACAAGCATCTGTCCTACGATCACAAGCACGGGCGGACTATGGTGGAGACGGCCCACAAGCTGGGCTTCCCGCTGATGGCGGGATCGAGCCTGTCGGTGACGTGGCGGCGTCCCGAGCTGGAGTTGCCGGTTGGCTGCCGTGTCCGCGAGGCGCTGGTCGCGTCCGGCGGAGAGCTGGAGATCTACGGCATCCACGCCCTGGAAGCTCTGCAATGCATGATCGAACGGCGGACGCGCGGCCAGCAGGGCGTGCGCGCTGTCACCGGGCTGGAGGGAGATGCCGTCTGGAAGGCGGGCGACGCCGGCGCCTGGTCGTGGGAATTGCTGGAGCACGCGCTGGGCCGGGCCGGCTCGCTGAACGTCGGCGACATCCGCGACAACTGCCGGCACTTCCGGCCGCCGCCGGGACGGCGTACCTATCCGCGCGGTCCGGCCGCCTTCCTGATCGAGTACCGCGATGGCCTGCGCGCCACCGTGCTGCTCTTGAACGGCCACATCTCCGAGGCGGTGTTCGCCGCGCGCATCGACGGCGAGAAACGCCCGGTGTCCACGCTATTTCATTTGCCGGCGCCGCCGGGCGCCTCGTTCCTGCAAGCGCTGTCCTTTCACGTGGAAGGCTTCCTCGACAAGGGCCGGCCGCCGTACCCGGTGGAGCGCACGCTGCTGACGGGCGGCATCCTCGACGCGGCCTTGACCTCGCGCGCCCGCGACCAGCGCCGCCTGGAAACGCCCGATCTCGACATCAGCTACGTCCCGCCGCGCGACTCCGGCTTCATGCGCGGCGAGTACACCTACCCGGTGTGAGGAACGTATAAGTATAAGTATAACTAAGGTTTTGCAAAGCTGCAGCTGGCCTTGTCAAAATGGGCAATTTCGTTCAAATTCCTGGTAATTTCACATGGCGCACGACGACCACGGAGGGTCCGGTCATGCCA
>VGYC01000108.1 GCA_016873095.1 Planctomycetota bacterium
GGGCCTGCTTCGGCAGACCCATCATAGGCTCGACCGGAGCCTTTTATATTGACCTGCATCGGGGCACGCCTCGTCGGTCTGAGGCGAAGCCTCGCTAGCCCTTGAACGAGCAACTCACTCCTCGCTGAGCTTCCGGCCCATCTCGCCGAGCTTCTTGTGCAGGGTGTTGCGGTTGATGCCCAGCCGGGCCGCCGCCTTGACCAGCACGTTGCCGCACAACGGCATCACCTGGTCGAGCAGTTCGCGCTCGACGCCACGGACCAGGCGATCGTGCAGGTTGGCCGAGTCGGCGGGCAGGGTACGCAGCGCCGTGCGAATCAGGTTCTGGATGAGGGCATCGACGTCGCCGGAGCCGGAGTTCACCGGCCGGCCGGCGATGGCCCGGCCGGGAATCATGGCATCCCAGTCGATGTCCGGCCCGTGCGACAGCACCACGGCCCGCTCCACGTAGTTCTCCAGCTCGCGGACGTTGCCCGGCCAGGTATACGCCTCCAGCTGCCTGAGGATGGACGCCGGCAGAGCCGGCGTGTCGCGGCGGTTCTCCTCGCAGTAGCGCTCCAGAAAATGTCCCGCCAGCGGGCCAATGTCGTCGCGGCGCTCGCGCAGCGGCGGCAGATAGATCGGCACCACATTCAGCCGGTAATACAGATCCTCGCGAAAGCGGTGGGCCGCGATCTCGTCCTCGAGAAACTGGTTGGTGGCGGCGACCACGCGGGTATCGACGCGGATGGTCCGGCTCTCGCCGACGCGCTCGAACTCGCGCTCCTGCAGCACGCGCAGCAGCTTGACCTGCAGCTTGTGGCTCATGCTCGAGATTTCGTCGAGGAAGATCGTGCCGCCGTGCGCCGCCTCGAAGCGGCCGGTCTTGTTGTCCACCGCCCCGGTGAACGCCCCCTTGATGTGCCCGAACAGTTCGCTCTCGAGCAGGCTCTCGCTCAGGGCGCCGCAGTTGACGCGGACATAGGGCCCGTCCGCCCGCGGGCTGAGCTTGTGGATGTTGCGGGCGATGAGTTCCTTGCCCGTGCCGGTCGCGCCGACGATGAGCACGCTGGCCCGCGAGGCCGCCACCTGGCGCGTGAGCTGAAAGACCGCGCGCATGGCCAGGCTGCCGCCCACCACTCCCGGCAACGGCGCGTCCAGCGGTTCCTTGGGTTCCTGTGCGTACATTCCGCCTCTTCATCCTGAGCGCCGGAGTTCCCGATGCCGGCGCGACATCCCTTTCTTTTTACAGGTTGAAGGCGTTTCGATAAAGGACAAATTGCACGCCGGCGGAAACGACCTGTTCTGAAAGGTCGGGATGGGCCGGCCAGGCGGAACGGGCCGTCGTCATTCAGGGTCAGCTGAGCGGCTCGGCGAAATCCGTCAGAAATAATCAAGCTTGCAGCAGCACCTCCACGTTGTTGACGGACAAAGCAGTCGTGACGAGATCGAGCTTGCCGTCGTTGTTCAAGTCGACCACGGCCAGGAAAAAGGGATTGCGGGCCTCGTAGGTTTCGGGGTTCCGGAACGTGCCGTCGCCCCGACCGCGGCGCACATTCACCGTTTGACCGACCATGGTGATGAGATCCTGCTTGCCGTCGCGGTCGAGGTCGGCCACCCGAAGCGCGCCTGGACCGGAGACGTTGGCAGCGAGCGCGGCAGCAGTGCGGAAGGCGCCACGGCCATTGCCCAGATACAAGGTTATGGGGCCGCGCAGCGTGGCGACCGCCAGGTCCTGATTGCGGTCGCCGTTGAAGTCGGCCACGACCAGCGAGTGGGGTTCGTCGCCCACGGCAAAACTGCTGGCCGGCGCAAAGGCGCCGTTGCCCCGTCCCAGCAGGATGCTGACGCTGCTGCTGTCGCGGTTGGCCACGGCCAGGTCGCGATTGCCGTCGCCATTGAAGTCGCCCAGCGCCATCGAAGACGGACCGGTGCCGACGGCGAAGTGCCGGGCGGCCTGGAAGCCGCCCCGGCCATTGCCGAGGAGCACGCTAATGTTGTTGCTGGCATAGTTCATCACCACCAGGTCGCTCCTGCCGTCGCCGTTCAGGTCGGGCAGGAGCACGGCATCAGGCTGGGTCCCGGCGACGAAATTCCGTGCCGCCTGAAAGGTGCCGTTGCCATTGCCCAGGAGGATGCTGACGTTGTTACCGATGCGGTTGGCAACCGCCAGATCGCGCTTGACGTCGCCGTTGAAGTCACCCGCTGCCACGGCTTCGGGCCGGTCCCCGACGGCAGCACGCAGACTGCCGAACCGGCCGTTGCCGTGACCCGGCAATACTTGGGCGACGCCGCTGAAATCGCTGGTAAAGGTCAAATCATTCTTGCCGTCGCCATTGAAATCGCCCACGGCCAAAGAACTGGGCCGGCCTCCCCGGACGACAACGCTACGCACAGGCGCGAAGGTGCCGTTGCCCTTGCCCAGAAGGACGCTGAGGGAGTCGCTGTTGCTGTTGGCCACGGCCAGGTCGCGCGCGCCGTCGCCATTGAAGTCGGCCACGGCCACCGATACCGGACCGTCGCCGACGGCCAGGTCGCGGGCCGCCTGGAAGGTGCCGTTGCCATTGCCCAGCAGGACGCTGACACTGTTGCTGCCAAAGTTGGCGACGGCCAGATCGCGTCTGCCGTCGCGGTTGAAATCGCCCACGGCCACCGACCGCGGCACGTTGCCAGCGGCGAAGTTTTGGGCCGCCCGGAAGCCGCCCCTGCCGTTGCCCAGCAGGATGCTGACGTTGTTGCTGCTGTTATTGGCGATGGCCAGGTCTTGCTTGCCGTCGGCGTTGAAGTCGCCCACGGCCACTGACCTCGGCCCGGTCCCGGCGCCGAAACTGGTCGCGGCGGCGAAGCGGCCGTTGCCGTGGCCCAGCAGGATGCTGACGTTGTTGCTGCGGCTATTGGCGACGGCCAGGTCGGGCCTGCCGTCGCGGTTGAAGTCGCCCACGGCCACGGACATTGGCAAGGCCCCGACGGCAAGATTCTGCGGGGCCGCAAAGAAGCCGTTGCCGCGGCCCAGCAGCACACTCACGTCAACACTGTTGACGACAGCCAGGTCGCGCTTGCCGTCGCCGTTGAAGTCGGCGACGGCCACGGAACGGGGCTCGGCCCCCCCTGTGAACTGGTACATGCTCCCCAGAAAGCTTGGCAGCGTGCGATCTTCCAGCGTGTCAACGCCGGGGCGAACAGTCAACCGGCGTCGGGGGTTCTCACGTGTCTTCGCGACGTTGTTAGCCCGCCTCGGCGAGAGCATTCGGCGCAACCGGTCCACTAGTATCACGGTTCTAGCCCTTCTTGTGTGAGAGGTCGACTATTGCCAATACCAGGAAATGCGTACAGACCCGCCCCGACACATCAGAGAATCGCTTTTTTTTTGGAAAACAGGGTCGTCTCATCCACCATGTCAAACGAGAATTGACCAAGCGTGGTGAAAGCTCACTGGGCGGTTTCGCGCACAGGCACGGGCTGCAGAATTAGGGGTGGTTCGTTTGGCCAGCTCGACTAACCTGGAGATGGCCATGCATCGCCACTTTGACATCGCCATCCTGGACGTGGTCCTGATGGCGCTGGGGCCGCCGTTGCTTGGCGCCGCGCTGGGGCTGCTGGTTAGCTGGCGGCGCTCGAGGCCATTGCGCGCCGCGCTGGGGGCTGCGGTGGGCGGCGCCGGCGGCGCCTGGGTCGGGCTGGCCATCTATCGCCTGACGATCCTGCCGACGGCCCGTGATCACAGCATCTTCGAGGCACTGGTCCTGGGCGGCCTGCTGCTGGGCGCACTGCCGGCTGCCTGGCTGCTCGCCGGCCCCGCCCGGACCACAACCAGCCGCCCCTCGCATGTTGCTGATTGCTCGACGGCGATCGTCGGCATTCTCATCTCATGCCTGGGACTCATCCCGTATCAGCTGGGCAGCGAACGCAGTTCCTTCATCCCCGTGTCCGAAGAAAACAAGGACCTGGGGATCATCGGACTCCTTGTCGGGCTGGCGATTCTGGTGGCGGGACTGCTGCTGGTGCGTGTCAGAAACGAGAATTGACAGACGAGCGTGGCGAAAGCTCGCCGGGCGGTTTCGCGCACCGGTACACGTGCGCGAAACCGCCCGGCGAGTTGCGCCGGCGCTGGACACGGGGCTACTGTTTTTTCAGGGTGGCCTGGGCTTGGCGAGTGAGGCGGTGGCCGGGGGCGCCTTCAGCGAGACGCTGCAACACGTTGCGGGCGCCGGCGTCGCCGATCTGCTCGAGGATGTGCACGGCGCGAAGGGCGCGCACGGTTTCCGCCGGCGGGATCTTGTCACTGACGATCTTCTCGATGAGCGTGTCGAGGCGACGGCTCATCTCCAGGGACGGGCCTCTGGTCTTGGCCTTGCGCAGGGCGGGCTCGGCCAGCTCGCCGAGTTTTTCCAGCTCGTCGGTGGCTTTCTGTCGGGTCTCGTAGCGGGTCGATTCCAGGTCGGCGATGAGCTGGTCGATGCGCTTGCCATCGACGCCGACGGCCGGCTTGAGCTGCTCACTGAACACAGCGACGGCTTGCCTGGGCGCCCCGCGCCAGGCAATGATCGCCTGATAGGCCTTGACTGGATCGGCAGCCAGGTCCTGCCAGAGCGACTTGACTTGCTCGGCAGTCAGAGCGTGCCGCGGCGCATCGCTCTTGATGAAGCGGCCGCCGTCCCACACCAGGGCCGTCGTGTCGGCGCTGCCGGAGACGATCGTCTTGTTATCGGGAGCGAAAGCCAGCGACGTCACCTGGCCGCCATGTCCCTGAAACTTGCCCAGCTCCTTGCCATCGCGCAGATCGAAGAGGCGAATGACCTGGTCGTTGCCGGTCATGGCGAGGGAGCGTCCATCCGGAGAGATGGCCAGGCAGGCAACGCCGCCGGCCTGTGCGGCAACCCTGGCCATGCGGGCGTTGAGGGCCGGGTTGGGGTTGGCGGCCGGCTGCTTGGCGACGCTCAGCTTGATGGTCAGACACTCCTTGCCTGTCAAGGCTTCCCAGATCGAGATGGTGCTGTCTCCATTGGCGGTGACGATGAATGCGCTGTCAGGCGTGAAGGCCTGATCGAAGAAGCCAGGCGACCTGGAATCGAACTCGCGTGGCCGTCGCGCCTGGGCGAGGTCCCACAGCCGGATGGCGCTGCTCGACGCCAGGCCAGGCATGGCCACGACGCCGCCGCCATTCCACATCACATCTTGCGGCGCCACTCCCGTGGCGCAGAGCAATCGACCATCTGGCGAAAAGGCGAGAGACATGGCTCCGCCGTACTGGTTGCTCGCCACGAGTACGCGAGGATTCTTGGGATCGGGCTTGGCAGTCTGCTGATTCAGGTTGTGAATTTCCTTGCCGGTGTCGATGTCGAACACGCGGATGGTCTGGTCGTAGCCGGCGATGCCGAGGCGCTTGCCGTCGCGGGAAACTGCAAGGCTGCCGACGCCAACGCCGCCGATGCGCACGTTGCCCTGCTGCTGCGGCTGGACGTTGATGGTGCGCCGCTCCTTGCCGGAGTCGGCGTCAAGCACGTGCACGCTGTTGCTGGTCGCGGCACAGAAGATGGTCTTGCCGTCGGCAGCCAGGGCAGCGTTGACGGTGTCGGCGGGCAGCTTCACCTCGCTCAGCTGCTTGCCCGAGGACATTTCCCAGCGGCGCACGGTGCCATCCGTCGCGCGCGAGATCAGGGTTTTGGCGTTGGCCGTGACGATGAGCTGGTTCACGGCGCCGTGATGCCCGGCGGATGTGGTCTGGACTTCCTTGCCGTCGGCCACGGTCCAGAAGCGGACCGAGTTGCCGCTGGTGACTTCGACGAGCGACTTGCCGTCGGGCGCGAAGGCCACATTCTGCTGACCAAGGGCATAACCAGCGAAGCCGACGATTACGCGTCTGCCGAGGGGATTGTCCTTCTGGTCCAGCCCTCCCAGCGTGCGCAGTTCCTTGCGATCCGTAGCGTCCCAGAGCGTGATGCCCGCGTTATTGATCCGGCGGCCGGCGATTGTCTTGCCGTCGGGGGCAAAGACCAGCGACATCACGTAGCCGCCCTGCTGCTTCTGTGGATTGAGCTGGCCGATCTCCTTGCCGCTCTCGGTGTCGAGCAAGCGGACGAGGCCATCGGTCAACGACCAGGCCAGCGACTTGCCGTCCGGCGAGAAAGTCATGCCGACCGTCCCGACGTTCTTGAACGACAGCTTGTGCTGGCGAAACTCATTGCCGGTCTTGACGTCGAAAGACTGGATGCTGGCGCCTTGTTGCTGGTTCTCGTAGGAGATTCCCGAAGCGTGGATGGTCTTGCCGTCGGCGGCAAAGACGAGCGTCTGCCCGCCGTTGCCCGGCAGACCGATGAAGGCGACGCGATTGACGTTGTTGGGATCGGGTTGCCGGGCAATCTTGAGGACTTCCTTGCCGTCGGCAATGTTCCACAGACGAATGGTCTGATCAAAGCTGCGAACGGCGAGCGTTGCACCATCGGGAGAGAAAGCCATGCCGGAAGTGGCGACGATACCGCGGAGCGCGAGATTCCTGTTGTTGTTGTCCGGAGTGAGAGTGCGCAGCTTCTTGCCGGTGGCGACGTCCCAGATCTGGATGCCGTCGGCTCCTTGCGTGGCGAGGACCTTGCCGTCGCGCGACAGCGTCAGGCCGGCGCCGCCGCCGACGCTGGTGAACACCATGCGCGCGTTGCCGTTGACCATGATGAGGCCGGGGTTGCCGCGGTCCCTGGTGGCATCGCCGAAACGGCGGATCTCCTTGCCGCTGGCCACTTCCCAGACGCGGATGATGCCGTCGGCGCACGCGGTGACGAGGTGCTTGCCGTGGCTGGCATAGCCGACGAAGGTGATGCCGGCCGGATGCCGCCAGCGAATCGTCCCCATGCGGGCAATGGCGCCGTCCGGCAGGGGATCGCCGAAGCGGTCCTGCAGCTTCTTCTCCTGGCCGGCGGCCTGACCTGGCTGATCTTCGGCGGCCGCTGGCTGGAGAATCGTGACCGCGCCGATGAGCAGCGCGCCCACGAGCAATGACACGACCTTGCCCGCTTGCGAAAGAGTGCACAACATGGGTGAACCTTTGCTAGGTTGGTGTTTGAGGCGCATTTTGCCGTTATTGGAGACGACCCGGCCGACGAATGTTAACACGCCGCAAGCCAGGTTGCTGCTACTTTGACGTCGCCGCGTCCATTAGGATTCGCCCCCCTGTTTTCGACGAAGCACTCACTCCAGCAGCGAACTCAGGGCCCGCAAGCGCACCTGGTCCTGGACTGACACGAGTATCTCGGCACTGCGATTCGCGAGGATCTGCCTGGCCTCGGATCGGGCGAGCAGTGCTTGCGTGCGAGCCCATTGTGCGAGAAGCGCGCGGCTGACCGTGTCGATCTTCGGGCGGAGCACGGTCTTGAGATCGGCGGCGGCGGCGAACTTGCCCTGGCCGGACTGCTTCCACTGCCGGAAGAGATCGGCTTGCAGGAGCTTGGCGGCTTCAAGCTGCGTCGCGAAAAAAGCGGCGGGCACGCTCCGGGTCCGCGCGAAGGTCCTTGGCCTGCGAAGCGATGGCGTCGAGAAAGGCCCGCTCACGGACGGGATCGGCAACCGGCAGGCCCGCGTTCCACTTGGCACGGGCCACTTCGGGCATCAGCGCCAGCCGACGGTGCATGAGCGATAGCAAGGCATCCAGCGCGCCGCGCTCGTCCTTGTCCAGCTTGCTGGACTTTGGCGCGGCCTTGGATTTCCGGTCCGGGCGTGCGTCCTCTTTTGGTGGCGGCAGCTTGCCGGACTTGAGGTCGGCGAGGAGCGGCTTGATGGTCTCGGCGGGTATGGCGTAGGTCTCGGTGCGGCCGGCGCGGGAGATGGTCAGGCCGATCACCTGGCCGTCGAGGTTGACGAGCGGCCCGCCGCAGTCGGTCGGCTTGAGCACGCCGTCGAATTGCAGGATCACTGGATAGCCGCTGCGGCGATTGCTCAGGTCGCTGCCCAGGGCATTCTGGAAGTCGCCTCGGTTGAAGGGCCGCTTTTCCAGCTTGGCCTGGATGTCCAGTTCGACGTCGGTGCGCTTGATGTGGAGCTTGACTGTTTGTCCGGGGCGGGTCTTCTGCATCCTGGCGATGAACTCCTGCGGCTCGCGCGAAACCGGCCGGCCCTCGAGTGTCAGGATGATGTCATCGACCTTGAGGTTCGCCTTGTCGGCGGCGCTCTTGGGAATGATCTGACTGATGCGCAGCCCATCGGGGCTGGACTCGAGGGCGATGCCGAGGTAGCCGGCGCGCGGATTGGCACTGGCCGGGCCCTTGCTATCCACGGTCCGGGCGGCCACGCTGACCACGCCGAACGCCACGGGATGCTCACCCATGCCGGCGCAGGCAACCCAGTTGCCCACGGGCGTGTCCTTGCTGTCGGCCAGCGGCACGACCGGCAGCCCCTCGGCGTCGATGCGCAGCAGGGCAAGATCGTGATCCTTGTGATGGCCGACCCAGCTGGCCGCGAACGTTCGGCCATCCTTGAGCCGGCATTCGATGGGCTGGCTCAGGTCGTGTGCCTTGGTCAAGATCCAGCCATCGGACGCGACGACAATGCCGAGAGCCACTTCCTTGCCCTCGGCCAGCACACGGACCGTGCCCTCCGCCGGCTTGGCGACGATCTGCCGAAACGCCGACTTGAAACGCGGGTTGTCACGAAGGAAATTCTTGCCTCGCTGCGCCAGCGCATCGCCGAAGAAGACGGCCAGTCCAAGGATTGCGAAGCAGATGTGCCGGTACACGTTGATCTCCTAGCAGCAGAACCGGAAAGGCTCATCTCCACCATGGGCATGGAACGGGGTCAGACCGGGCGCTTGCCGAGCACCAGGCGCAGCATCAGTGTTTCCGCGCCGCGGCGTACCTGCAGGACGACTTCGTTGCCCGGCCGCTTGCCACGGAGCAACGTGCCGAGCTCGTTGATGCTGGCAACCTTTTTGCCGTCGAAGGCCAGGAGCACGTCATCGACCTTGAGGGCCGCCTTGTCGGCCGGCGAGCCGGGGGAAACCTCGGCAACGCGGCAATTCTTGGCATCCGGGTCGAGCTGGATGCCCATGTAGGCGACGGCCTTCGGTCCGCCCCAGACCTCGCCCTTGACGAGCTTTTCCCAGGTGTCGCGATATGTGTCGATGGGCACGTGAAGGTTGACGGTGAGCGGCTCGCTGATGCGGCTGTGGATGCCGATGACCTTGCCGTCCATGTCGAAGAGCGGCCCGCCGGAATCGCCGCCGACGATGGCGCAATCGGTTTGCAGATACTTGTCGCTGTTGAGCAGGCGTCCAAGGCGGACCACCGGCGTGCGTCCCGGGCGGAAGCCACCCGGATGGCCGATCGCCACGCACCATTGGCCACGCTTCATGCCGGCGGACTTGCCCATGTCCGCGTAGGTCCATGCGCCGGACTCAGTGATCTGGATGAGTCCGCTATCGCGGTCCTTGTCCACGCCGAGCGTCTTGCCTTTCAGGCGGGTGCCGTCGTGCAGGATGATCTCGACATCGCGGCCGGCGGTGCCGGAAACATGGCCGGCCGTCAGCACCACGCCTTCCTTGTTGATGATAACGCCGCTGCCGAACGACGGCCCCATGCGCACGCCCACGGTGCTGGCGGTCACCCTCGACAGCACATTGCGGACATGCCCCTGGATGGCCCGGAGGTCCTCGAGGCTCTCCGGCGCCTCCTTTTCAAAGGCCTTGGGGATGCTCTTGGGCGGCGCGTCCGCCCACGCCCGGCCGTGGAGTGCCATGCACGCGGCCAACAGGCAAATTGACAAGACGCGAACGATCCCCGAGGGGCGGTTGATCACGGTCCTCATGCTCGCCTCGATATCAAGGTCAAACCAGGCTCCCGCGACAAGACGGGAGATTATTTCATTTTTAACATGGTTTCGGGGAGAGTGACAAGGAATTTTTGGAAACGTGCCGGTCTGAAAGCTGAGAAAACTGAAAGCTGATTGATAGTTGAGAGCTGAGAGCCAGCGACTATGACGGCAAGGGGCCGGCGAAGTCCTTGCTCAGGCTGGTGACCTGCCCCTTCTTGTTGAATTTGACGGTGCCTCGAAACTGGTTCTTGCGTTCCACGACGCCCTGCCAGCCTTGATCGGCGCGGGTGACCTTCACTTCCTTGGCCGTCACCAGGCCCGGCGGCACCTTGTTCGAACCGTAGAGAAACAGCACCGCCGCGGCGGCCACCTTTACGTCCTCCTCGTTCTGCACGGGCATCAGGCCTTAGTTGTAATCAACCACGTTTCGCAACGGGCTGACTTTGCGGGCGGCGTCGATACGCAGCGTTGCCGAGATGTAGTTATCCTGGTAGTCCTTGTACCTGGCCCGAAAGGCCTTGATCAGCTCAGGAATGTTGGCCCCCGGCGGCAGGGGCGGCGCGCTGAAGACGTAGTAGAACTTCTGGTCCGCGCCGTAGGCCTTCGCGATCGCGTCGCCTGTGACCTGCTTGGGACCGCTCTGCCATTTCTTCCTGGCATGGGCCTTCTTCAGGAACTCCTTGACGGCTGCAAGATCCTCGGAATCGCGCTGGCCCTGGAGGCCATGTGTCGCTGCCAGGAGGAGTACCAACGCTGCCACGGATAGGATTGTGAATCGCATGAGGAATAGTAGTACGGATCGTGCGGAAAGTCGTCACGGCAGCGTCGCGCAGGCGCAGAAGCAACGTCAGAAGAGCCTCGTTGCCATTGCCGGCGTTCACTTTATCAGCGAGTTCGATACGATCGCTCCGATTGCCCCCAGGGCGCTGCCAGTGGCGGCGCCTGGAACACCGCAGCACGCCACGCCGAGAAGCGCCTCTGCCAGGTGAATTGAGTCGATACTGTCGATCGCCCTCCAGGCGCCGATGATGATTGCCGATGCCAGGCCTGCCAGCAATCCGCCGACAACGCCGGTGAGCACGGAGGTACGCGCTCTTGAAGAGATTACCCAGACGATGGCGCCCAAGATTTGCCCGACGGCGGGCGCGGTCAGGATGACCAGAATCGCGACTAATTGGCCGCGATCGATGGCGTGACCGACGTGCCGTGGAACGCCGATCGACAAGCGGGCGCAGGCATATGCGATGGTTTCGCCAAGCAACAGACAGAGCAGTGGCAATACGGGACCGCCATCTGCCGGAACACGCGAGGGGTCCGGTAAACGTTGCTTTCCCGGAATGTCGTTCTCATTCATGATGAAAGTGCCCATCGGTGACGCGTGCCGGACCTGGGGTCTACGCGGCGAAGTGGATCTGCAAGTTGCGCGGTCCAGTCACACGGTCAAGCGCGACCAGGCAGAGATGGCCAGCCACCATTTCCAGCCGGCCTTGATCAGTTGGCCATGATGGGCAGGACTTCTCGGGGCTTGTTGGCCTTGGCAGATCCCTTCCGAGTCACCCAGACCTCCGCGGCGGTCACGTTGCTCCTGGTTGCCGCCAGGGCGAAGCAGTAATCTGCCAGGTCATCAGTCCCAATCTCGGGGATTTCTCTTTGGATCGTGCAGACCAGCTTGCCGCTCTTCAGATGAGGAGAAGCGAAGCTCACGCGGTTGGACCCCGACCCCTCAGACTGCCGAATCAGCACCAGAGCCTCTTTGCTGAAGTCCATCTTGGCAGCAGTGAGCGCCGCGAGGAACGCCGGCCTGTTGTTCCAGCCCTGCTGGCCCTGGACAGCCTTGACAAAGGTGTCGAATTGCTTTTGGGAAACGATCACCCGAGACTTGAAGTTGCCATAGCCGTGCTCTCGTGCCGGAATATCGATGAGCCGGAACGCCTTGGGTTCCTGCCCGGGAGCCAGGCCAAACGCGCCCATCGCAGCCACGCCAAGAACACTCAGCATCACAAACTTCATCACAAACTTCATCGCAAACCTCGCATTCGATGAAACCATGAACACAGGCGAGAACGGCTGAGCCTGGTGTCGAAAGGGATTTCACAGGTCATGATCATAGCAGCGCTCGGGCGGGGTTGACAATGAATTCAAGGAATTACTGAGTGCACCAAAATCTCATCGCCCGGGCGAATTGCTGATCCTGTTGCTGATCAAGACCACGCGCAGTCCCAGCGACGGCGTCGCAAACATGGGATTGATCTGCGTGCGTGCCGTCGCCGTCATGCGTTTCGCCGGCGTGAGGTAACTGCCGGAGCGGGCCACCTTGTTGGTGCCGGTCCCAAACGGCAGAGGTATTGACGGATCGTGCTCGATCTTGCCGGCCTTGTAACCCTGAAATGTGTCGGCGCACCATTCCTCGACGTTGCCGAGCATGTCGTGCAGTCCCCAGGGGTTGGGCTTCAGCTTGCCGACGGGATTGGTGAAGCCGCCGCCGTTGTCGGCAAACCAGGCATGCTCGGCAATCTTGCCGATGTCACCGAAGTACAGCGGCGTCTGTGACCCGGCCCGGCAGGCGTATTCCCACTCGACCTCGGCCGGCAGCCGGTACACGCGCCCGGCCTTCTTCTCCTCTTCCAGCTCGCTCAGGAGCTTGCAGAAGCGCATCGCTTCATGCCAGCTCACCGCAACGGCCGGATGGTCGAGAATCGGCTTGGGATCGAACTTGCCGCCCTGATTCATCACGGCCTGGTACTGGCTGCGCGTGACCTCGGTGGCGCCCAGGTAGAAGGGATTGCGGATGACGACGCGGTGTCGCGGCTTTTCCTCCGGCCGGGCGTCGCTGTCCTTGTCGCCGGCGCCCAAGTCGTATTCGCCCGGCGGAATCAGGCGTAGCTGCATGCCGATGGAGTTCTTGATTTCGACATCGACGCCGAGATGCCTGGCCCAGGCGTCCTGGTGTTGCTTGGCCTTGGCGGCGTCGAACGGGGCGACGGCGGGGGCCGGGGTTTTTGCCTTCAGATCGCCGACGATGGCCACGCGGAAGCCATGCGTGCGGTACGACTCGCTGCGCTGCTGCGGAACCCGGTATGCCGAGCGGATGCTTGAGGCGGCGCCGACGCCGCCGCGTGCCACCGAGAACGGGTGACTGCGCGTCAACTCCTCAGCGTTGCCGTGCATGTCGAACAGTCCGAATGGATTGGCCAGCTTTTGCCGGACCGGTTTCGGCGTCACGGCGTCCACCCAGGCAAACCTGGACAGTTCTTCTTTTGGGCAGGACCACGGCGTGATCGTGCCGGCCCGGCAGGCAAATTCCCATTGCTCCTCGGTGGGAATCACGTACTGGTGTCCGTCCTTCTTGCTCAACCAGCGGCAAAACTCCTCCGCATCCTTGAGCGCAATCTGGCAAACCGGATGCTGATCGGAGATGCTCACCGCCGGATGCCGCCAGGTGTACTCCGGCAATTGCTTGCCGTAAGCCGTGCCACCCTTGCCGCTGGCCTCGTCCTGCGTCTTGTAGCTCATCTTCTGGACAAACTGCTTGAAGTGTCCGATGGTGGTCTCGCAGGTTGCCAGGTAAAACGACTCGGCGATGCGCGTCTTGCGCTGTGGCGCTTCGGAGCGAATCCAGGGCTGAACGAACTGGGGGACGTCCTTCAAATAGGCTTCGACTTCCGCCGGCGTGCTGCCCATCAGAAACTCCCCCGGCGGAATCAGCCGCAGCTTCATGCCGATGGAGTTTTCGATCTCGACCGGCACGCCGAGATGCCTGGCCCAGGCGGCCTGGTGCTCCTTGGCTTTCTTCTCAATGAAAGGGGCGACGGCAGAATCAGGCTCTTTCGGCGACAGCTGCGGTCTCACCGTGTCAGGCAGTCGCCACTGATGGATCGCCAGTTCTTCCTTGAACTGGTGCGCTGTCTTGCCGCGATGCCAGCCGCCGAAGCAGAGCATGTGCATTCCATCGGGGAGCGGCAGGACCCGGCACGAGACAAAGGGAAGGCCGCTTTTTCGTGTGACCTCTTTGCCCGTCCGCCATTCCAGAATGCGAATGGTTCCCTCGTGGTCGCCGACGGCCAGGAAGTTCTGGTTCTTGAGAAACGCAATGCCGCCCAGCCGTTCGGCCTCGGTAGTCAGACGGGCGCGCACCGCGCCGCTGGCCAACTCCCAGACGATGATCGAGTCAAGGTGAGTCGCGGCGGCGAGCCGGCCATCGGCAGAGACGGCGTGCTCCGCGCTCGAGCCAACTTCGGGAAATGCGCGCACGACCTTGCCGACCAGCGTGTCGTATAGCAGCGTGTCAGCGCCCGCGCCGCCAAGAAGGACATCAGTCCCCGACGGCACGAACGCAACTGCCGTGAAGTAGCCCTTCGCCGAATAATGGTGGAGCGGCCTGGCGCCCGCCACATCCCAGACCTCGATGGCCTTGAGGCCGGCAGCGACCAGCCGACGGCCGTCCGGAGAAAACTGCAAGCGGACGACGTTGTCCAGCTTGGTCGGCAAGGTCGCGCGCAGCTTGCCGCCGGGCAGATCCCAGAGCAGCACGCTGCCTTGATACTCACTGATGGCGCCTATCGTGCCATCGGGCGAAATGGCCGCGTTGGTGACATCCGACTCGGAAGGCAGCGTCACGACCTTTTTCCTGGTCGTCATGTCCCAGAGAATGCCGTTGCGGTCACCGCCGGAGAGCAGGTATCTGCCGTCGCGGGAGAGCGACAACGGCATGCCGGTGCCGGGTATGCGATGCCCCTCGAAGCGATGGACGAGCGTGAGATTGTCTTTTCGACTTGAAGTCGCCTTGAGGTCGCCGACGATGGCGACGCGGAAACCGCGGCGCGCGTGGGACTCTTGCGTCTTGTCAACCGGGACCCGCCATGCCGAGCGTGCGCGCTGCGGCGACTCATTGGCTTGCCCGCCGCGCTCGGCTGCCCGACCTTGCGCGGTCACTGTCAACTCGGCGGCGTTGCCGTGCATGTCGAACAGTCCGAAAGGGTTTGCCGTCAGCCTGCCGACCGGGTGATGCCGGCCACCGGAGTGCGGCACGGTCCAGCCGTGCTTCGCCATGGCCGCGTCATCGTCGCCAAAGAACCAGCGCGTGCTCGTGCCTGCTCGACAGGCGTACTCCCACTGCTCGTCGGTCGGCAAGACATGGCGAAGGCCTTCGGTGTCGCTGAGCCAGGCGCAGAATGCGCGCGCATCGCCCACGGTGACGAAGACAACGGGGTGTGCGTCGCTTCCGGAGAGCATTGGATTGCTCCAAACGTTGTCAGGGTGGCGCTCCCACTTCTTAAGCAAGTTGTTCCAGAGAAAGCCGCCGCCGTTCTTTTCCGCCTCGGTCCGGTACTTGGTGGCATTCACGAACTGACGGAACTGCCCCACTGTGACTTCGTGCTCTCCCAGCCGATATGGCTCGCGGATCGTGACCCGCCATTCGGGCCCTTCGTTGCGGACGTAGGCCTTGAGCCAGTCCTCGTTGTCCTTGAAATCCGGGGCATGCGTGATCAGCCAGTCGATCTCCTTGGCGCCGGTCCCCATGGTGAACTCCCCCGGCGGAATCAGCCGCAGCTTCATGCCGATGGAGTTTTCGATCTCGACCGGCACGCCGAGATGCCTGGCCCAGGCGGCCTGGTGCTCCTTGGCTTTCTTGTCGTCGAAGGGAGCGACGGCGAGCGGCGGCGTAGCGCTCTCGGGGGGAAGTTCCTTGATCTCGATTGTGCGATAGCGCACCACCGAGCCGGGGGCGAAGAACTGCAAGGCCAGAAGGCCGCGGCGGAGCGGGTTGTCGGTGTAGAAGTCGGCCACGTTCTGGGCGTCGATCTTCACGATGATCCGGTTGCCGCGCGCGATCACTTCCTGGCGGACCCAGGTCTCGGGTCGGATCAGGCCCTCTGGCATCCTGGCAAGCCCGAGCGCGCGATCTTGACCGGGGACGGTCTGGTAAAGCGACCAGCTTTTGCCAAGCTTGTCGCGCGACAAGTTCGCCTCGTACCCGGCCGGGAAGCGCTTGGCGATGAGGTCCTTGCTGCAGCGGAAGAAGATCCCGGTGTCGGCGTTCTCGCTGATCTGCACCTCGGCACGCAAGTGGAAGTCCGCGAAGTCGTCATTGCTGAGGAGGTAACCCGGTTGCGGCCCGCGGCCGATGAGCACGCCGCGCTCCACTTCCCAGTTTCCGGGCAGGTCGGGATGCGGTCGCCAGCCAGTCAGGTCCTTGCCATTGAAGAGTTGCACCCAATCCGGCTTGGCGCCGACCTGGTTCACGCCCAGCGGCCTGCCGTCCAGGATCGCGATCCCGGCGTCGCCTTTCACATCCAAGGACAGCTCGCTGGTCTTGCCGGCGACGACCGTGAACGGCACCGTCTCGAACTGCCGGTCGCCCAGCGAGAACCACACCCTGTGGTGCCCCGGGTCCATGGGCAACTGGATGACGCCAACGCCCGTCTGGTTGGCGCCATGGCCATCGACGCGATACTGGATCGCCATGTCGCTGAGCCGCAGGCTGAGGACGCCGATGGCTGCTCGCTGATTTTCCCGGCTGCGATCCCTCAGCCAGATGGGCAGAAACTGCGTGAAATCGCCATCTCTTGTGGCCAGAAGCAATGTGTCAACTCCGAAGGCGGCGAATAGCAGCAGGGTCACTCCCCAGGGAGACCTGCCCAGCACGGTGTCGTGCCAGGACTTATCCCGTCGCGCCTGCCACAGAGCCACGGCATACAGTCCGAAGAGATAGATCGTGGCAAAGCCGAGAACCGTGAGGATCCCTGTCCTGGCCTTTTCTGCCGACGTTGCGCCTACGCCCTGCAACACGGCGAGGAGGACGCCGAGAACCAGCAGGAAGAACGGATAGCGCACGGCCGGCGGGAAGGCAGGCGGCCGGTCCTCAGACGCTCGGCGCGGGTGTCCCGATCCTGCCGAAACGCCCGACCGAAGGTCTCCTGCATCACCCGCAGGAATGGGAGAACTGCGGTCAGAAAGGTCGGCGGGGTCAGGAGACCCGCGCCGAGCGCTTGTAGGCGCCGCGCCCGCCGCCGGTGAACTCCGGTCGCTCACGCTCCCGACTCGCCAGTCGTTATCCGCTCGCCAATCAAGCGCGCGCCCCGCTTGCACGTCCGCCAAGCGCTGTCCGAGCAGGTCCGCCACTTCACTCGCGGTCTGAAACCGATCCGCCGGTTTCTTGGCGTGCAGCTTGTCGATGATCCCTTCGAGCCATTCCGGAATCTCCGGGTTGATCTCGCGCACCGGCCGGGCCTTTTCCTCGACGACGCGCTTCAGGACCGCCATGGTCCCGCTGGCGCGAAAGGGCGGCCGGCCGGTGCACATCACGTACAGCACCGTGCCCAGGCTAAAAAGGTCGGAGCGGTGGTCGAGGGCCAGCCCCTCGGCCTGTTCGGGCGACATGTACATGGGCGTGCCGGCGATGACGCCGGACTGCGTCACGCTGGCGTCATCGACCGCCCTGGCCAACCCGAAGTCGGTGATCTTGACGCGCTCGACGCCGTTTTCCAGTAGGATGTTGCTCGGCTTGATGTCGCGATGGACGAGGCCCTGCTTGTGGGCGGCCGCCAGCCCCTCGGCCATCTGCGTGCCGATGCGCAGGATTTCCTTCAGCGTCAGTGGGCCAGCCTTGTCGAGCTTGTCTTGCAGCGAGACGCCGTCGATGAGTTCCATGACCAGGTAGGGGGCTGCGCCTCGTCCTCGACGTTGTAGATGGCGACGACGTGCTCGTTCTTGACGGCAGCGGCGGCCTGGGCCTCGCGGACGAAGCGCCTCCGGGCCGTGCCGCTGGCGGCCAGCGACGGCGAAAGGACCTTGATGGCGACGACGCGATGCAGCTTGTCGTCGAACGCCTTCAAGACGATGCCGAAGCCTCCCTTGCCGACGACTGCCAGAGCTTGGTAATGAGCAAGCCGGCCGAGGGCGCCAGGCCTGGTTGCGGGGGCGAGGAAGGCAAGATCGTCGTCAGGCGCCGCGGTGGCCTCCGCCTGGGTCTGCTGTGGCAAACTCGGCGGTAGCGGTGAATCGTGACCTGCGCACGCCTCCGTCGCCTGGCCGACTTGCCGGGCCACGTCCAGCAGCGAGTCGCCGCCGGCGGCGATGTGCTCCAGCGTCCGCTGGCAGTCGGCGCACTGGTCGAGGTGCAGCGTCATCTCGTCGTGTACCTGCGGCGCGAGTCCGCCGTCCAGATGTTCTTTCCAGCGCTCGATGGTCGGGCATGAAGCGGCCATGATGAGTTCCGCCCTGGGCAGAGTTTCAGAGAGCGTCATGGTAGATATTACGGCCGGCCGGGAGAATCTTACAGGAAATTTGCTGCCAGCGGGCGGTGCGGCATGTGTCATGAAAGGCCTCCCGGGCGCTCTACGCAACCATCGAGTCTCAGTGAGGTTACGATTGGCTTCGGCCGGCTGGAAAGGTGTCATTGGCCGTGGATCATGTATCCAGCAGCGCAGCGATTTCTTGCTTGATGCGGTCGAGGACACGGCTCTTGGCGGTGTAGACGGCGCCGACGCTGATGCCAAGCATGCTGGCGACGGCAGCGGCGGACTGCCCCTCGACGGCGGTCAGCCAGAAGGCCTGCCAGCTCGCCGGTTGGAAGTCGCCGCGTACGCGCTCGGTCGCCCAGAGGAAACGCTGCTTCTTGTACTCGGCCTCCCACCAGTCAGAGTCGTCGGCGTCGGGCGCGGGCAACTCGTTGAGGCGGAGGTTGGCGTCGGTATCGCCGCTGCCGCGCGGCTGGCGGCCCTCGCGTTCGCGCAGCTTGTAGAGCTGACGGCGGGCGACGCCGTAAAGCCAGCCGCGAAACGATCCTTTCGTCGGGTCATATTCCAGCCGGTGAATGGCAGTGCTGACTGCCTGCAACACCTGCTGAGTCAGGTCGTGGGCGTCAGCATCCTGAAGACCGGCACGCCGGCCAAAGCGCTGCACCAGCGGTGCATACAGGGCGGCGAAGTCGCGCCAGGCATTCTGGTCGGTTGCATCGCGAATGCGCAGCAGCAGGCTGGCACGCGTGCCAGAGGCGTCGGACATGGCTGCCTCCAGGGGCCACCACGGAGTGGAACGCTACGACTTGCACTACGGCTACAATATGGACGAGTCGTGACAAAGCTTCTTCTGTCTGGAGGGAACATCATGAAGATCGCGTGGCGTCTGTCGCTACTGGTCGTCGCCGGCATTCTGGCTCTGACCGCGCTTGCAAGGGTGTCCGAGGCTCAGAACGCCAAGGTCAAGCCGGTCGTTATTACCGAGGAGCAGGCCCGCTGGGACAAGCAGATGCGCATGGGTACGGCCAAGGTTCGGCTCGTCACGCGACAAGAGCTGTATGTTCAATTGGAGAGCAATCCGACCACAGGTTACGCCTGGCAAGTCGTGCGGCAGGACAAGAAGCAGCTCAAATTGCTCCGCAAGTACTTTGTTGCTCCCAAACAGAAACTCCTCGGCGCCGAAGGCACGGAGGTGTTTCGTTTTCAGGCATTGCAGGACGGCAGCAGTAGCTTGCAACTGAGATATTCGCGACCCTTCGACAAGTCGGGCAAGGACGCGACGTTGCTGACCATCGAGGTGAGCGTTGGCCAGAAGTCGCAACCAAGCGAAAACAGCGAAAAGAAGTGAGACTTGCGCTGGCCACATTACGATTCGCGGCACCGCCTGGTTGCGTGTGAACGGGTTTCGGCGATTGCGAGGTAGTCGCAGCGAATCTCGCTCGATATGGTGCGTTGCCTGGATGAAGAAGCACAACCTCCAACGGTACCTTTCGCCCGCGGAGGTTGCATTCGTGGAAAAGCAGTCACCCTCAGAAGCTTCGCGAGTGGCCTTTGGCTGGACGGCCGAGGCAGGTTTCGCTACTGTGGGCTCTCAATGCTCTTGCCGAAATGCCGACGGACACGTAGCCGGCGCGGATTGCACTCAAGCGTGGGGCTTGTCGGCGGCGGCCCTGAGCTTTGCCAGCACGCCGCTGAGCAGGTTCTCTTGCTCGATCACGATCTGGCGATAGCTGGGGGTGCGCGTACGATGTTCTTCGATGCGTGCGTCGTGCAGCACGTGATCCAGAAGCTGCACGAGGTAGTCCCGTTCGGCATGGGTCAACGTCAAGGAAGTGTCAGACATGTTCAGCGCCTCCGACGAGTGACAATCAAAACGAGAACGACTCACCGCACCACATCTATTCTCGCAAGAAAATCGCCGCGCTTCAAGTGGAACGCTTGACACCTCAACCTGCGCCTTCTCCAATAGGATAACTCAATTCGACAGAACCAACCGGAGATGCGCATGAGCAACAGCGGGGACGACTTCAAGCAACAGAAAGCCAGGATCCGCGAGCAAGCCCATGCCAATCGCAATCAGCAGCCGAATAAGGACGAACTGAGCAGGCGTATCTGCCAGACGTTCATGTCGCTGCCGGAATACAGGGCGGCCGATACGGTCATGTTCTACGTGGACGTGCGCAGCGAAGTCCGCACGCGGGACTCGTTGCCGGACGCGCTCGCCAGCGGCAAGCGCATCGTCGTGCCGTACTGTGTCGACAAGGAGCTTGAACTATTCTTGCTGAGCGACATGGCAGAGCTGGCGATCGGCATGTACAAGATCCTTGAGCCGCGCAAGGAACTGCGCGACCTGCCGGACAAGAAGGTCAAGCCGGAACAACTCGACCTGGTCATGGTCCCCGGCGTGGCATTCGACCGGGGCGGCGGCCGCATGGGCCACGGCTTTGGCTACTACGACAAGCTGTTGCAACACGCGCGCCCGGACGCCCCGCTGGTGGCGCTTGCCTTCGAGTGCCAGCTATTCCCGGCCATTCCGACGCAGGACCATGACGTGTACATGGACAAGATCATCACCGAGCAGGCCGTCTATCCGGGGAAGCGACGCGGAGTTCGATCATGAGCCGGGCGGAGATCGAGGACACCTACGCCGAAGCGTTTCGCAGCATCTACGCGGAGGTGCTGGTGACGGCGCGGGATCGCGGCTGGCTGGACCACGCCGTGGCCGCCGCCACGGGCAACGCATCGAGCACGATCCTGTGCGATTGCGAGGCTGGGCTGGACCGCCACGTCGGTCCCGGCACCGCTGAATCCACACCCGACGGCCGGCCGGGCGCTGTTCTCCAGTTTCACGTGCCGCGATTCCGCAAGGACCGAGTCGCAGCGCTGGAGCGCGCCTTGCTCGTTCGCCTCAGCCAGAACGTGCTCACCTGCCCGACCACGGCCTGCTTCAACATGCTTGATAGCGAGACGTACTTTCGCCTCGGCCGCAAGATCGCCTTTTTTGGCGACGGCTTTCAGTTCCGCGATGTTCGACACGGCCGGAAGGTCTGGATGATACCGATCCTCGGCGGCGAGTTTGCGATCGAGCGGCGCTTCGGCTACCTGGATGGCTTGATGGGCGGCAACCTGTGGTTCATGGGCCGTGACCTCGATGCCGCGCTCCAGGCGGCGGAGCGCGGCACGGCGGCCGTGCAGGCGACTCCGGGGGTCATCATGCCCTTTCCCGGTGGCATCGCCGCCAGCGGTTCCAAGGCCGGCAGCCGTTACAAGTTCGCCATTGCCAGCACTTACGAGGCATTCTGCCCCACGCTGCGCGACAAGCTCGGCGAGCAATCACGTGTCCCGGAGGGCGTCGGCTCGATCATGGAGATCATCATCAACGGCCGCGACCTGGCCACCATCGCGCAGGCCACGCACGCCGCCATCGCCGCCGCCGTGGACACGCCCGGGCTTGTCAAGATCTCGGCGGGCAACTATGGCGGCCGGCTGGGCAAGTCCTTCGTCTACCTGCTGCCTCGGAATCATTGAATGCGAAGCGGAGAAATGTCGCGCTCCCGATTGGCGTCCTCGGAAAGTGCTCGAGAGGGACCCGGTCATGGATCGATGGGGACCCAGTCGCTGATATCGAAGCGCGCGTGCGGAGAAGTAACCGGGGCGCCGGCGAGCGCCTGATAGGCCGGACGGGACGAGGCGAGGAGCGGGCGCAGGTCGGCAGCCTGCAAAAAGCCCTGTTCGCGACAGAACATGAGGTCCGATTGACCGGGAACGCGGACGACCTTGATGTCCGGCAGCACGGTGTGGATGGCCTCGCCGAGAACCTTGCCGGCGGGACTGGCCGGCACCAGCAGGAACATCTGCTCGCGGCTGTTCTTGGCGGCAACAAGCGGGGCCGCCTTGTCCAGATAGCCGCGCACCCGCTCGGCGAGGTCTGGAGTCGGCGCGACCGGACCGGCAGCGTCGCTTGCCAGACCAAACTCGGCGGCGAGAATCTGAGCCACATCCATGATCGGCAGGTGCTCGCTGAGGATGTTGCTGGTTTCCTCCATGAGCGGCACGGCGAGCATGCGCGTCAGGTCGCCGGTGTGCACACACGCGCCCTGCAAGCCGCCGCGCGGCAACAATACGCGCTCGTTCAGTTCGCGGTCCATCTGCACCCACTGCTCCGGCGAGAGTTTTTGCAGGAAGCGGATGGCAGCGCGTTCCAGGTCTTGCTTGCCGTCAGGTAGAACGACCCGGGCCGTCGCTGACTGGCGGATCATCTCCCAGAAAGACTCGGCGCAGGGCAGCGGTGAATGGCTGAGCGTGTAATCGCCCTGGCGTGTGGCGGTCACATCCTCGGCGGGGTCGCCAGGCCCTGACTCGACCTGTTCCTGCAGGTGCCGCAGGCGTTGCCGGCAAAAACCGAAGTCGCGCGCCCGATCCGCCAGCTTGGCCTGCAAGGCGATGAAGAAATGCCGGACCGACCAGAGCACTTCCTCGGCCAGCCGTTGCCGTGCGAACTGCGCCAGGCACTCGACGAAAACGCGCAGCGTGCGGGCACGCGAACGGCTGAAGAGCCGGAAACCGCCGCCGCCCTTGGCGCAATCCTGCATGGCCTGATCCAGTTGCCCCCAGGTCTGGGCGGTCCTGGCAGCCTGCTGCTGCAGTCGGTCACGGAGTTCCTGACTGGAGCCCTGACAGAAGCGCTGCAAGTGAACCAGCGCCGACTCGGCGACGGCCAGGCGTGCGCCGGGCAGTTCCATGAGCCCGAACAACTCGTTCGCGAGGCGCTGATCCCATTCCTCGGCAATGTTTTGAGCGGCCTGGGCCAGGCTGCGATTCAGCCGTGTCTTGCGCCATTCGTTGATTTCCTTTTCGCCTTCAGCGCCAGCCCCGACCCACTCGCGCACGCGATTGAACGCCTGCCGCGACCAGCTAATCGGGTCATCCTGTGCCACTGGTTGCAGCGATTGCTCGTCCAGCATTGCCAGCAAGCGTGCCAGGGCATCTGCAGGCCCAGTGGCAATATCCTGGGGCGCCGTGCCGGAAGCAGAGGACTCGATCTTGCGCGCGACGGCATCCGGGTGCAGTTCCGGCTCGGCGGCGATGCGCTCGCACATCTGATGGATGAGGGCTGTGGCCTCCGGAGCAACTTCGGCTTCCCCGCTGGCCAGCCAGCCCTCTATGAGGCGGCGGCAAGCTTGCCGGGCGGCGAGGCGCAGCAGCAAGCCGCGCGGGAACCAGACAGCGTAGGTGCCGAAGCTGCGCAGCGGCGTGGCTGCCAGCGGGCTCAGTGACTGGCTATCCGCCGGATAGCGCAAGTGATCCAGGCGCCGGCCCAGTGGCGTGGTGATCTCGTGAAACAGGTAGCTGCCGAGGTGTGCGAGCGACTCCTCGAGGGCGTCCGGACTGCGATTGGCCTGTGACAGAAAGTAGCTGGCGGAGTAGGGCGATCCTTCATCGACGATGCGCTGTCCCTCGGCGCCGTACTGGGCGGCGAACGTTACCGACGGGTCGCTGTAGTGATTCAGTTCGGTCAGCGTGGCATAAAGATTGGCGAGTTCGCCGCGCGAGCTGGCCGGATCGGACGGGGCACCACCCAGGAGAAAGCACGTCACCGGCGCATCGGGATGGCGCAGCATGGCGAGCAGACGGCGCAGGCCGAAGCCGAGGTCGGCGAGCATGCCGCTGCCGCCGCCGCCGGCCGCGGCGATCACGAAGATGCGCGGCGTGTGGTCGCGCAGCGCCAGTCCCGTTTGTGACACCGCCTGATAAAGCACGTCGGCGTTGGTGATTTCCTGAATGTCGCGCTTGAGACGGGCCAGCAGGCGCTGCTGATTCTCCGAAAACGCCAGCCTGCCGAGGGCTCGGCTTCCCTGCGTCTGCAGCGAGCGGGGCATGGCGTACAGCTTCTCGCGCGGCAGCCATTCCCAGAGTGCTTCCATGGCGCGGCGCCGATAGTTGACGACCGGCTGCAACGGCAATGGATGCACCTCGGCCCGCGTCAATGCCACATCGGGAGCACCGCGCATGCCAAGGTTTGCGGCCTCCGGATCGACGTCGATGCACAGGAAACGCATCAGCGGCAACTTGCTCAAATCGCCGAAGCGATCGAGGAAACGGCAACGCAGTTCCAGCAGTGCCTTGCGACCCAGCCCGCCCAGCCCGATCACCAGCGTCGGCCGCAACGCGCCAGTTTCCGGCTGCGGGATGGTGATGCCCATCTCGTCCGGATCGTCGTCGTCGGCCGCCACGGCCTTTTTCGATTTCTCGCGCACGACGTGCACGCCGTTCGCTTCACCGTTGCTGGCGTCGTGGGCAATGCCATCCAGCAGGATGTCCTCCATGGTCTCGTGGAGGCTCTTTGGCCTGGCATCCGCGGTCGTGAGATCTGGCGCCGGCGCGCGGACCGGCAACGCCTGCCGCGAGCGATAGAGTGCGGCTACGAAAGTCATGCAATTGGCGAAGCGCTGTGCCGGATCCTTCGCCAGCGCCTTGGCCATCACCGGGCGTTCCGCCTCCGGAATGGCGCGCAGATTGGGCTCCCCCTGCATGTGCTGCTGCGCCAGCTGCCGCACGTTCTTGCCGGCGAAAGGCCGTTGCCCGGTCAATAGCTCCTGATAGACGATGGCCAGACTGTATTGATCGCTGCGTTCGGAGATCTTGCCGTTGAATGTTTCCGGCGGCGCGTACAGCGGCGTCACGCCCCCGAGCAGGCCGGACATCGAGAGTTTTTCCAGATGCCTGACCAGCCCGAAATCGGCTACCTTCACGCGATCGCCGATGAGGAACAGGTTGCGCGGCTTGACGTCAAGGTGCTGCAAGTTGTGCTTGCCGTTCATGAAGTCCAGCGCTTCCGCCGCGTCGCGCATGTAGCGAAGTAAATTGTCGCGCGGAATGCCGATCAAGCCGGCGGCCTGACACTCCACGTACATGTCGTGAAGGGTCCGGTCGGCAAGTTCCATGACGATGATCAGCTCGCCGTTGACGCTCTCGATGCGGTCGAGGGAGCAAATGAACGGATGACGAACTTCCTTGATGCGGTTAAGGGCCTTGAGTTCCTGCTCGGCGCGGACGGCGTCCACGTCGACAGAGTTGAGGTTTCCGTAGACAAACTTGATGGCCTTGAAGATGCCGCCCGGGGCTTCGCATTTCCAAACTTCGCCGAAGCCACCGCTGCCGATCGGTTCGATCAAGCGATAGCCCGCAATCGGCTCGGTATTGGGATCCCGCAGCGAGTTCATGATCTCGTCCAGCGATGAACGACGGAAACTAGCGTCCTTGCAAGGGTAGATCACGGATCAGGGGAAGTCCAATGCTGGCGGCCATGCAATGTATGGATGTACACAAATCGTCGGCGGCGCCAGGGATTCCAAAACACCGTCACTGCTTGGCGGCGTCGCGCGCCGCAAACTCTCGCAGTGCCCCCACACCGTCAGGACAGAAGTGATCTCTCTCGATCCGATTCCAGACCTCGTCGAGCGGCACAAACTCGCCGCGGAGAATCTCTTCGGCTTGCAACCGAAACGGGCCGTCGTGCACCGCCCGAAACACCATGCCGCGCACCAGCGTCGCGTCGTCGGCATAATGAAATGGAAACAGCGCCCGGGGATGCAACGTCACGCCGAGTTCCTCCTTTCCCTCGCGCCGGGCCCCATGCTCGTAGTCCTCGCCGGCCGCAAGCACGCCGCCCACAGCGACGTCCCAGTAGCCGGGAAACACGTCCTTGGTCGTGGTCCGCTGATGGATGAACAGCTCACCGCGCGCGTTGAAGACGAGGATGTACACGCAACGATGCGGCAAGCGCTGCTGGCGCATGGCGCGGCGCGTGACCGTGCCGATGGTCTGGTCGGCAGCATCGATGACGTCCACGAGGTCGTCGCCGGGATCAGCGGGGTTCATGAGGAACTAGTGCCGTTTCCAGTTCGCAAGTTTCGCGTTTTCTAAGTTCTCATGCAGCTTTGCTTTGGTGACGTTTGTAGGTTTTCCAGCGCTCCATGGATATCTCGTAGTGGCCGTTGCGCCAGCGCAGGTATTCTTCGATGGCTTCTTGCTGTTCGTCGTGACTGCGGT
>VGYC01000109.1 GCA_016873095.1 Planctomycetota bacterium
CAGTCGCATTCAACAGCGCAATGCCGCCGAGAACTTTGCTTTGTTGCGAAAGATGGCCTTGAGCTTGCTCAAGCAGCATCCGCGCAAAGACAGCATCGCCCGCAAGCGCAAAGCCGCCGCCCTAAATTCAGATTTTCTCGCAGAAACGCTGGCCGGCGCAGCCAAGCTGGAGAGAATTTGACGATTTCGCCCTGCCTGGTCGTCCATGATCGAACAAAACGAGAGTCGATCTGCTTGCGTTGGCAGGAGTTTATAAATATCCACCCCGTCCTGGTGGCGGTTTTTCAGAAGGAGGTCGTCAATCTTGTCCGCAAGTTTTGACGCATGGTGACGTGCCCGGTTTCGCATTGCGGCCAACATCAACAACAGCGTCGTAATGCGCTGCTGGCCGTCGATCAGGATGTACTTGCTCACTCCCTCTGGGACCTAATGCGCTGGCATAGTCACCAGAGAGCCCATGAAGTGATTTCGCGATCTCTCCTCCTCACAGAGTTCGAGAAGATCCTGCCAAAGAATGTTCCACTGACGTTTCTCCCAGCTGTAGGGTCGCTGGAAGAGCGGAATCACATATTGCTGGACGCCGCCAAGAATCTTCTGAATGTCAGTCTGGTTAGCTTGCATGCTGTTGCAATCGGGTTAATGCACGAGGTGAATAGGCATCCAAAAGCATATTGGGGTGGCATCTGACGTTCAAGCAAAACACGAGACGGGCCTTGAGATGGCCATCAATCTTGGTGCCTGCGACAACATCAAGCTCCGATTGCAGGCGGTGATTCTATTCGCGCAGCCGGCGGATGACTTCAATCAAACAAACCAGCTCCCTCGAGTTGATCATAGGTCTTGGCTATCTCCGCATCGCTGAATTTCTCCCGCTTGAACTCCTTGAAGCGAGCGATGACGGCGTTTCTTGCCGGTTTCTTTCCAGCCGTTGCCCTGGTCTCACGGAAGGCATAGTCCAGCGTCGCGATCAGTTCGAGGTGGTCCGGCTGCAAGGGCAGCAAAGCCTTGACCGTGTTCCTGATCGTGCCCTCGTGTCCCCGGAGTTTTTCCGAGTACTTTGCAGTCAGCTGGTCACAGGCACTCCCCGGCATGAATTTCGAGTATTTCCCTGGGTCCGGGGAGTTGTCGACAATCACACCGTCGGCCATGAGCCATTCCGTGTCCGCCAGGATCGTGTCGCAGAAAGGCCCGAAGTGATGAACATCGAAGCGGTATCGCATCGGCACGTTCCGCACCTGAAGAAAGTAAACGATCTTCTGAATTGCAGTGCGGCCGAGGTATCCGCCTTCGTTTTGTGCGACCGCGGCGGCTTCCTTGACGACTTTTGCCAACAGGGCATGTTCCCACGTCCCGCTCAAGAACGCGCTCATGATTGGCCTCCTAGCCTGCGGTACTCGTCAAGTGCGAAAGACCTGATTGTATGAAGCGCATTTTGATTTTCTCGTCCGACGTCGGCGAAGATCCGCGCGACCTGGAATCTTCGCGGGATGCGCCGAAGAATATGGCTTCGGCGACCCAGATAACGGATCTCTCCGTTCGGCTCGATCAGCGGCAATGCCACAAACGTGCCGGCCTCGGCGTCCTCGGGCAGCAGTAGCTTGTGGATCGTAGGGGCAGGCTTGGGCACATCGAAGATGAAATCCACGTCTGCATACTCTGCCTTCAGCATCTCAAAAAGCCGCTCCGAGTGTTTCAGATCCATGGCGTTGGCGTCTTCGCCAGTCTCGTGCACGCAGCGATGATGATTTCGGTCTCGGATGCGCGCCGCCCACTTTGCCTGGCCACCTTCGCCCGTTTCGGCATCCTGGAGAATTCTCGCCATTGCCTGAGTGTCCGTTTGATCGAGAATCTTCTCGGGCGTATCAAAAGCAGCCTTGCCCTTCTCGGTGAAGTACTGGCAGAGGTAGTAGTCGTAAATCCTGCGAATCCGGTGGTAGTACACCTGGGTGTTCATCTGGTAGCGAGCGAGAATCAAGGCCTCGAAAGTGTGAATCCCGTCCCGGTGCAAGGCGATCTCCAGCACTCCTCCATCGGCTTCGTTCAGGTCCAGGCACTGGATCATCCGGCGGTGATCGAAACGGCCGTACTCCACTCCACAATGATGGGAATCGCGGAGCAGGTAGTCAGACCGGTCTGCGTCCATCTCTCCCGAAACAAGGTCCTTCAAGACCTTGAACTGTGGGGGCATCACGGGCCCGCCACGAAGGACCTTCCCCAAGAGACTCGCGAATCCGGCGAAATACAGCTTGTCCAGAATACCGCCGAGCAACTCCTTTTCTTCGACCAGCTTGACGGTAAACCCCTCGTGCCCACTGCCTTCGTGATCACGGTCTCGGCGGCATGCGAGAAGCACGCATGTCCGATGTCGTGACGCAAGGCCGCCAACCTGACCAACTGCCGAGCAATCGCTAACGGCTTCTCACGGAGTTCGACTACCTTTGCCAGGTTGGCCTCCAACGGAGCGCCACGGCTGGCAGCGATCTGGTCGAATGCCCGCGTCGCCAGTTCCATCACGCCCAGCGAATGCTCAAACCGCGTATGACACGCGCCCGGATAGACAAGGTCCGTCAAGGCCAACTGCTTGATATGCCGCAAGCGGCGAAAAATCCAATGATCGATGATCGTCCGCTCGTTCTCCGAAAAACGGATGAAGCCATGGACCGGGCAACGAATTCGGTGGAGCGGTAAATCCTTGTCCGTCAAGAAATCCGGCTGCCGAAACAATTTGGATTCTTGCATTGCCGGCTTCCGTTGTATCCTTCGGCCAAATAATGAATATACATAAGTACATTATCCGGGGCAAGCAACATTTTCGAGAATTATGACGGACAAGAGAGCCATTCGCTGTCATTCGCCGGTGCCACGAACCGCGTGTCGTTCCTCCAGCCGCCGCACCTGTTCCCGCAGAGGGCGGATCTGCTCTTCGACCAGTTGTTGCAGCGCGGCCTTCGAGATGGACTGCTCCGGTTCGGTCAGCTTGGCATCGGCCTCGCGGGCGGCAGCTTGCAGCCCTTGCAAATGCGCTGGCCGATGGTCGGCTTCTCCGCGCGCGCGTCGAGCGGCGCGGCTTCGGAATGGAACTATGCGGCATTGTTCCGGAGCGCGAGAGCTGCCGCTAGCGCTTGCGCTGCCTGGTCAACGTTGGTGTGCGCGTTCGCGTCCTTCTCTGTTTGAATCACGAGTCGCGCGTGCAGCACTTCCAGGACCTGGGGGAGCACCTTCAGCGACAGATTGTCGCGTCTCGCCAGGACCCGACTCAGCTGGCCGGGATCGACGCCGGTGGCGCGGCAGAATTCCAGGCGCGAGCCGAACTGCGCGTCGATGAGCTCGGCCAGGTAGTCGCGGTAGTCGGGCGGCGACACTTTTCCCTGGTTGATCCCCAGCCGGGCTTCCAGGTCCTGGCAAATGCGGTAGACGACCGAGGCCGTGGTCAAGCCGCTGGCGTTGAACTTGGCGTTCCACCAGGCGGCAAAGCGCGTCCAATCCTGCTTGGGGCTGTACTTCTTGGCAACGATCTCCAGGAAGCCGTATTCCGCCTCGCTCAGGCCGGCCAACCGAATCTGCCCACCCGTGATCGTCTGATAGATGGAATCGGAGGCCTGTGCGTGGCTTGCCATGATGCGCCGTCCTCTTCTGGTCTTGCGAGCGAATCAGCCAAGAAAGCCGTCGGTTTCGCTGGCAGTAATGAACTCGACATCGCCCCTGACCGAAAGGTAGATCGCCTTCTGGTCGAACGTGTTCGCTGCCCGCCGCAGGAGTTGCCGAAGCTCTTCTACTCTGCTCGGCAGTATCGCGAGCAGGTATCGTCTGCTCGTGTCGGTGATCGGCGGATCGCCTGGGCTGTCTTCGTACTCACCTGGAACCAGAGCATCGCCGCGGTAGAAGGTCTCGGGGCCGGAATGTCCAGCTGGAAACGCTCGGCGAATCTCGTTTCCGAGCAAATTCCAAGCCGTAGGTTGGTGCGGCTGCTTGTCCGAATTACGAACAATCGGAACGAAGAACTCGCACTGTACCGGACGCTCGTCCATGATCCCCCTATTCGCTCCTCGAACACTATATCGTCGAATTGATATTAAGTCAACATTGATTTATTGTCAAACAGAGTGGCTTGACTGTTTGTAAGAGCTTCCAGCCGCCGTACCTGTTCCCGCAGCGGGCGGATTTGCTCCTCGACCAGTTGTTGCAGCGCGGCTTTCGAGATTGGCTGATCCGGTTCGGTCGGCTTGGCATCGGCCTCGCGCGCCGAGTCGGCAGCAGCTTCGAGCGATTGCAAATGCGCCCGCACGATCACGCTGACCAGCTGGCCCACGGATGGCCTGGCGCCGCTGGATTCTCCAACCTGCGCGACCATGCCTTCCAGCGTCTTGACATCTTCAGCACTCAGCGGCACCCGGCAAATCTCGGTGGCGTCGGCCAGCGCCGGTCGGCCGCCGCTGGAGCGCAGGCGCTTGAGCAGTTCGCTGCCGAGAGCGGCGAGCGACATGGGATCAAGATTTGGCGAATGGGCTTCGCTCATGGGCTCGGCGCCGAGCGCGGCAGCGAATTCCTCGTGTTCGATTCGCCTTTGCGGCTTCCCCGAGGTTTCGATTCGCCGAGCGGGTGTCCCGGTTGTGATGATCTTCTTTGCCATTGCTTCATCCCGTTGCCTGGTCGAAGGTTCTTATGCGATAGAATTCGCCGTCGAACTCAACGGCCACTTCGCCTTGGTTTGTCTCTCGCCCGAACCGGTGCAGAAAGTTCCTGAGACTTTTGATGTTCGCCTCGAAGCGGTCAGCAAAAATGAAACAGTAGACCAAACGGGTCTGTTCCCAGAGGGTCTCCCCGTTTGGCTTCTCCCAGGTCCCGTCGGCAGGGGGCAGGGTCGTCGTGCCGCCGCCGATCCGAGTAAGCATCTCTCGCTCGTCCGTGACCCATTGTTCGTAATCACGAATCTCGCTGCCGTCCTTGTCCCTGTTTGGAATGTAGAGGCAGAGCCTTTGCGTTGAGAATCCCTCATCGGCCCCAAGTTCCTTGGCGAGATCCATTTTTCGGTCCTTCTCTCAACAGCACATTCTCATCATAGACTTATTGTTAATAAAGTCAACCGATGCGCCATCTTTTTTTATAAAAAGACTCGCTGGTGGTTTTGCAATGGGCGGATTGCCCGCGGATAGCTTGGCGTCGGCCGCGCGGGCCGGGTGGCAGCAGCTTCACAGAAATCCGCAGGGTGACGCGATCCTCGCCCGAGCGTTGTAATTCGCCTGCAGGAGCTCAGAAACGCCAGTCTCTCACTTCCCATCGCTGAGACGAGAAGCAACCTTGTCCAGCGAAGACAACTGTACCACCTCCTGTGGCGCCTCATCCTTGCCCAGCAGCGACGTGCGGACGCCGACGGCGCGGGAGACGGCGGCGGCGGCGCCGGTGCCGACCAGCGCCACCATCGGGTCCTTGAAACGTTCCTTCAGGTCGCGCATCTGTGCTTCGCGGGCGGCACCTTCTTCCTGGGCATGGCTGGCGACGATGGCGACGGTCCGGACGACGGCTTTCTAACATTGACCTTGCAATTGCTTTGCAAGGAAGCGGACAATCCCCTCGATGGTAGGACCTGCCCTGAGAGTCGCGGTGGCGACCACGCTGTGCGTGATCGTGGCGGAATGCGCGAGGCTGGACTTCGCGTTCATGTCGGCCATGACGGCGCATCGCATCATGGCCCAGACCGGGTTCACCGCCTTTCAGAAAGGCATCGAGCGGATCTTCGGCCGCATCGTGGGCGTCTTCTATGGTCTGCTGTTGCTGACGCTTTTCTCGGATTCGCCGGCGTCCGCCGCGGGCACGATCCTTGGCCTGCTGGTCTTCTTTTACGGCTCGCTTTCGGGACGGATGGCTTACACGTTCGTCAATGCCGGGCTGTTGCTGGCGGGCATCATGGCCATCGGACGCGAAGACCCCAGCGCGGCATGGCCGGCCGGCTGGAGCATGATCCTCGAAGTCGCGCTCGGCGTGCTGATGGCGGACCTGGTCAACTTTCTCTCGGGCGCCGAAAAGACCGTCGCGCTGCAGCAGGCCGGCCCGCCTCTTTGGCCCATTCAAGCGGCCTGGCTCAGTCATGCTGCCATGATGGTCGTGGCCGTGCTGCTGTCGCAGGCCCTCATGCGGCTCGCGGAAATACCGGCCCGGCAAACCTTGATCTCCGTCATGATCCTCGGCGTCTCCGCCGACGAGCAAGCGCTGATCCGCAAGGGCCGGGACCGCCTGACCGGAGCATTGCTGGGCGGCGCCTGGGGCTTCGCATCGTTTCTGCTGCTGGCTCGGCTGCCATACTTCGGGCTGCTCCTCGCCCTGTCCTTCCTGGGAACCTTCCTGGCCGCGCGCCAGGCCCTGAGTGGCTCGCCTCGTTCCTACATCGGCGTGCAGATGGGCATGGTGATTCCCATGGTGCTCCTGGTCGCCCCCGCCGAGTTCGGCACGCTGACCATCGTGGCCCATCGGCTCGTCGGCATCGTCATCGCCATCGCCGTCCTGGTGGTAGTCAGCGAACTCTGGCCTGGATTTCAGAAACGTGCGGCGACTGCGTGATGGGGCAAGCCCGTGGCAACGCAATCATGTTAGGCCATTGCCATCACCTCTCACAGCAGGAAGTCCAGCCACGCCAGAAACTGATGAAACGCTTCCGTCACCGGCTTGAGGAAATGATCGCGGTCCGGATAGACGGAGACGGCGACGCGCATGCCGACACGCAGCGGCACGGCGCTCGGGTCGTCCAGTTCGATGCGCACCTGGAAACGCTGGGCGACGCGGATCCAGCCGGGGACGTTGGGTACGGTCGGCAACTGGCCGGATGGCGTGCCCTGTCCCTGGCTGACGCCCCAGCCGATGCGATAGACCCGGCCATCGAACAGCCGGCCTGGGTAGTTGTTGAAAGACACCAGGCACGGCTGGCCGGCAGCCATGCGTTCCAGGCAGGTCTCGCGAAAGTTGGCGACGATGAGCCATTGACTGTCGTCGATGCACGTCAACAGCGGCTGGCCGATGTGCGCGTACGAGCCCTCGCGCAGTTGCAGGTTGGTGATGAAGCCGTCGGCGGGAGCGTATACGCGGGTGAATTCGAGATTGAGCTTCGCGGTGGCCAGTTCGGCCTTCACCTCGGCGATGAGCGCATGCTCGTTCTGGATGCGGGCCTTCAGGGCGTCGGCCGCGCGCTGGACGAGCTGGGCGGATTTTTCGACCAGCGCCTTCGCCGCCACGTGCCTTTGTTCGGCGTCCAGGTACTTGCGCTCGGTGGTGGCTTTCTTCGCGTAGATGCCCTTCTCCTGGCTGTGGACGACGCCGGCGTAGCGCTCCTCGGCCTCCAGGCGGACATGCTCGGCGCGTGCCGCCTCGTGGTCGGCGCGGAGCTGGGCGACCTGCTGAACTGCGTATGCCAGCCTGGCTTCGAGCCTTGCCACCGCATGCTGGAACGGCCTGGGATCGATCTCGAAGAGCAGGTCGCCCTTCTTGACGCGCTCGTTTTCAAGCACGTGAACGCGGACGACTTGCCCCTCCACGCGGCCGGCCACCTGCACCACGTAGGCTTGCACGTAGGCGTCGCTGGTCATCGGCGTGTAACGATCCGCGGCCGCGTAATATGCGACCAGAACGAGCACAATCAGACAGAAAATGACGACCCAGGTACGGAACGAACCAAGCAGCCGGCCCGTTCCGCGCAGCGCGCGCCATGGTGCCTTGACGGGCCAGACTAGCGCCGCGCCCGCTCGGCGCGCCAGTTTTGTCAGTTCCGGTCTCATGGTACCTCGGCTCTGGCGACGCGTTCGACGAGTCGGCTCTGGTCGCCGCCGGTGGCGTAATCGAGCCGCGCCAGCGACGTGAGATACTCGTACAGAGAGGAAAAGTAACGCATCTGTGCCCGCGTCAGCGCGGTCTGCGCGTCCACGATATCCGTAGGCGTGGCATCGCCGTTCTGATATTTCACGTTGATCAGTCGCAGGTTTTCACGTGCCTGGGCGACGGCCGTCTCGGCGACGCGGATGCGGTTGCGCGTCGCGGCGATGGCTCGATAGGCGATGTTCACTTCCAGGGCGATGTTGTCGAGGATGACCTGGCTGCCGGCGAGTGCGGAGCGCACCAGGGCCTCGCTACGGCGCTTGTCGCCGAGCCGCCGGCCGCCGCCATAGAGACTTTGATCCAGGTGGATGCCGGCGCCCATGACGGTGGCGTTGAGGTTCTGCCCGTCGGCGCGAATGACCGAGCCGCGCACATAGAGCTTCGGCATGAACTCGCCATGGGCCGCCTGCTCGCCGTACTGAGCCTCGGCGATGGTCTTCTGCGCGATGCCGATCTCCAGGCGCTGTTCGACCGCTTGTTCGAGGCTGTCCTGGAGCGTCAGGTGAAACGGCGTTTCGACCGAGACCTCCACGACCTGGACGGGCAGGCTGATGCCGCGGCCCATGGCGAGGTTGAGCCGGGCCTCGGCATCAAGCACGCGCTCCTGCACGATGATGATC
This sequence comes from Planctomycetota bacterium, assembly GCA_016873095.1. GTDB lineage: Bacteria > Planctomycetota > Planctomycetia > Gemmatales > Gemmataceae > VGYC01. Next base: position 8,481 of record VGYC01000109.1, read on the forward strand.
GCTTCGAGATTCTCGGAGTTCTCAACCTCGGCCCGCAGCACGGCGTCACGATCGACGACGCCGTTGGCAAAGCGCGTGCGCGTGTCCTTGAGGATCGCCTGGCTCTGTTGCAGGGCCTGCTCGCGCACGCGCCGGGACGCCTGCGTCAGGAGGAGCTGAAAGTAGCCGGCAGCAACCTCGTAGGCGACAGTCTGCCTGGCGCGGGCCAGACGCAGCTCGGCAATCTCGGTTTGCGTGACCGCCTGGCCGTAGCGGCCGGCGGTGCGCCCGAAGTCGAGCAGCGTCCACTGCAGGCCCAACTCGACGAGGTTGAACTCCTCGGTGCCCCTGTTCAAGCCGGCGGGAACGAAACCGGCCGCGGGCAACACCGGAACATTGAAGCCGGCATAATGGTCGCTGAAGTCCACCTGCGGCAGGAATGGCGCAAAGGCGACATCCTCGCCGGCTCGCGCCGCCGCCGTTTGCTCTTGCGCCACGCGCAAACGCGGGTTGCGGTCCAGGGCTTCGGCAATCGCCTCAGGCAGCGTCAACAGTCCGGCCGGGCTGGGCAAGGCGCTGCTTTCGCCGGGAGGGTCCGGTTGCACGAACAGCCGCGGAGCAGGTAACGGCTTTTCCTCGGGGTCCGCGCTCTCCTCGGCCGCGCCAGGAACCCGGCGATCGCCGGCGCTTGACATGTCCTGTTGAGCAGCGGCGCCGGTTAGCAGCCGCTCATGTACCATCTGCGGAGACAGGGGTGACACCAGCGCGCGCGGACTGCGCCCGCCGAACAAGCCATGACATCCCGCTGGTAGCAGCGTCGTTATCAACATGCCTGCCCGAACGACGCGCACCGCCAGGCTTGAATACTCGCTGTAACGAGACATTCGTGGCATCGTCTGTGCCGCCGTCATAATCGTAATATCGGTTAAAACTTGCCAACACCTTTACAAGTTCTCCAGAATCCCAACAATCTTTCCCGACTTGCTTTACGTTCGCATGGGGTCACCCCCATGGGCCGATTGGCCGAGAGCTGCGTTTCCCTTACCACCTGTTCGTGGCGGACACGTCCTGGCGTGTCGCACGGCCATCGCCTGCGCAAGCGCTTACTTGACTTCAGTGAGATGAGAGCCGAGCTTCTCGATTGAAGGCAGCCGGACCACTTCTTGCGGTGCGTCATCCTTGCCGAGCAGCAACGTGCGGACGCCGACGGCGCGGGAGACGGCGGCGGCGGTGCCGGTGCCGACCAGCGCCACCACCGGGCCCTTGAATCGTTCCTTCAGGTCGCGGAACTGCGCTTCGCGGGCGGCGCCTTCTTCCTGGGCATGGGAAGTCTTGCCCAGCACCGGCCCGGCCGGGAAGGGTTGATCGCCGCCGGACTGATTCAGGACCCAGTCGCGATACTTCCGATAGACGAGCGGGCTCGGCGCCGTGACGGCAAGGTACACGACCTGGTAGCCGCGGCCGGCGGCCTCCTGCAGGGCCTTGCTCGCCCCGGGCCGTGCGGGGATGTCCAAAATGTTCCTCTTTTCCCAGGCGGCCGGCGGCTGCGGACCGAGCACGCTGGCAATGTCCACGACCAGCAGCGGCGTCCTGGCCGGGCGGACGAACGCACGGGCGCGATCCTCGGCCCCGCGCCGCTTGCGAGTCCCTGGATAGCGGACGACCAGGTCCGGCGTGCCAGCTTGCGGGCTTGTCCAGGGAATCGTGACCGAGCCATCTGCCTGGCTGGTGGTCGGCTGGTTCTCGAACTCGACCGTCAACCGGCCCAGCCGCGGCTTGCCCTCGACGCGTTCAATCGGTTCCAGGAATGCCAGCAGCACGGTTTTCTCGTCGGGGAGCGCGAGCAGGTCGGCGGCGACGACGGCCAGGCGCGGCGGCTCGCCCTCAGGCCAGGTCCACCACACGAAGGCGGCCAGCGGGCCGAAGAGCACCAGCAGCACGAGCAGCAGCGCCGCCGGCGATGACGGCCGCCGCCGTCGCGCGGCCTCGCGGAGCTGCTGCGTGACCTCGTCGTCGGAGGGTCGGGGGTCGTTCTTGGGTTCCATTTGTCAACTGTGCTCATCTTGTCGAGCACGCAGCTCGGTCGAGGAACAATCGACGCGGAACGCGTCGGCCGGGATGCCGCGGAACAGGTCGCGGAAGCGCGGCGGAATGTCCAGGTCGTCCAGCGTCATGAACCGGCCTGCCTCCAGCCGGCCGGCCACCAGGAAACCGCAGCCATGCGTATTGATGAAGTCCAGCGCCTCGCTCATGTCGGCCTCGTCCCGGTAATAGCGGGGCTGGACGATGCGTTCGGCGGTGTCAGCGCCGACGACGAAGACCGCGCCCGGAAACAGCTGGGCCTTCTGGACGAAGAGCGGCGCCCGGGTCAGCAGGGCGTCGCCATGCCAGGCCATGGCGGCCAGCCGCCGCCGCACTTCCTCCGGCGACAGGCTGGGCTTGTCGGCGTTGTCCACGCTCAGCTCGAAATCCACCGGCGTGCCGAGGATTCCGGCGGCGGCGGCTGCGAGCCGCCAGTGCCCGTCGTGGATCGGATTGAACGAGCCCGATAGCAGGGCCTTCGGCCTGTCATCGCCGAGCCGGCCGTCGCGACCCAGACGCAGATAGTCGCGCCGACCGGCAAAGAACTCGGCCCAGCCGCCGGCGACATGGCCCTCGATCTGCAATTCCTCGCCGGGACGCGTCGGCAGCGGCACGGATGCCGCGATGCCGCAAGCCTGGGCCAGGGCGTTGAGAATGACGGCGTCGAGCAACTCCTCCTCTTCCAGCCGGGAGCGCGCCCCCTTGTGCATGACTAGGGAATATGTCGTGGCCGACCCGGCTTGCTGACAGGCCACATGGAGGCGATGGTCACCCTTCTTGGGCCTGTCGGTGGCCAGGCTGGCGGTACATCCCAGCCCCACGACCGGTTGCCCGGGACAGAGCCAGCCGGCCCGGTCGTAGGCGCGGCGCGCCATCGCCAGGCTCGTCTCGACCGAGCAAAACTGTGCCGGCGCCTGCCCCAGCCAGTCGCTCAGGGCGTCCTGGCCGTAAGGGACGACGATCTCGAGGATGGTTTGCGAGCCGCCCGGGACGGCCAGAATCTGGCCGGCGGCGCAAGCTCCGCCGCCCGTCAGGCTCAGGACACACTTCACCGGGGCCTGGTGCAGAGCTTCGATCAGTTGTCGAGCGGAATCGCTGCCCGCCATGCTCGTCTTTCTAGATTTTTCGGCGAGGGAAGGCAAATTCCGCGCCGAATCGGTTCCGGACCGAAACCAGATCGGCCGTGACCTGTTAAAAGGAAGACTCGCAGACCAGGTTCGTCCCGATTTACCTTCGTTGTCTTTGCCGCCGGGGCCTTGCCCCGCCGGGGAAGAGCGCGGCTGGCGGCGCCCGGGGCGGGGCCTGCCAGGCTATCGTGTCCGCCCGCTGGGAGATGACAGATGACTCGCGTGTTTGGTGTGCTCGCCTTGTTGACGGCCTCCGCCATCGTCTTTGCACAGACGGGCGAGGAGAAGAAGGGCAAGAGACAGCGTGATCCGGAGGCCATGTTCAAGCGGCTCGACAAGGACGGCGACGGCAAGCTGACCCGTGCCGAGTACGAGGCGATGTTCGAGAAACTCGGCGAGCGCGGCGAGAAGATCAAGGAAGGCGCCCTCAAGCGCTTCGACAAGGCCGCCGGCAAGGAAAAGTATCTCACCCTCGATCAATTCAAGAAACTTCAAGGCGGCCAGGGCGGCGGCGGCGGCTTCAATGCCGAGGCCATCTTCAAGAAGCTCGACGCCGACGGCAACGGCAAGCTCAGCAAGGCCGAGTACGAGACGATGCTCACTCGCATGTACGACCGGCTCAAGGACAAGATCGGCGAAGAAAAGGCCGACAAGTTCAAGGCCAGCGCTCTCAAGCGCTTCGACGACGCTGCCGGCAAGGACGGAACTCTCACCCTCGAGCAGTTCCAGAAGCTGCAATCCTTTGGCCGCGGCGAGCTCAAGGGCAAGGGTAAAAACAAGCGCAAGAAGAACGACCTGTAATCACTGTAACCGCCAAAACCACGGTCAAGCGTGATGGCACGTCGCTCGGCGGTTTCGCGCGCAGCATCCAGCGCGCGCAACCGCCGGTCCGACGGCGACTATCATAACCCGTGTGGAGAAGAAACTGCGAGCGCGGCTGGAGGAAGTGGAGGGCCGGCTGGAACAAGCCTGCCGCCGCGCCGGCCGACTGCGCTCCGAGATCACGCTGGTGGCGGTAACCAAGAGCGTCGCCGCCGATGTCGCGGCGCTGCTTCCCGCGCTGGGCCTGCTCGATCTCGGCGAAAGCCGCCCGCAAGAGCTTTGGAAGAAAGCGGCCGCCCTGCCCGGCCATATCCGCTGGCACCTCGTCGGCCATCTGCAGCGCAACAAGATCGACAAGACTCTACCCGTCACCCGGCTCATCCATTCCGTGGATAGCATCCGCCTGCTGGAAGCGCTCGAGGCCGAGGCTGCCCGGCAAGGAAGACAGCTGAGCGTCCTGCTGGAGATCAACGCCAGCCGCGAGCCGCAGAAGCACGGCCTCGAGCTGGATAGCTTGCCGGCACTGCTCCCCGTCATGGACAAGCTGACACACGTCCGCATCCAGGGGCTGATGACGATGGCCGCGCTCGAAGCGGAGCCGGAGGAGAGTCGGCCGACGTTTGCCGCGCTGCGCGACCTCCGTGATCGCTGGCAACCACAGCTGCCGCCGCCCCACGCACTGAAGGACCTGTCCATGGGCATGAGCAACGATTTCGAGGTGGCCGTCGAGGAAGGTGCGACGCTGGTACGCCTGGGAACGGTGCTGTTCGGCTGATCCGGCGTGACGGCAATTCGCGGCAGATGCGCCTCGCGCACGGTGATTTGCTGATGAGCGACTCCATCCTGGTCAACACGAGCACTGAGCTGGAAACCGATGGGCTGGGCCGCCGACTGGCAGTGCGGCTGTTCCCCGGCGCCGTCATTGGCCTGGTCGGGCCGCTGGGTGCGGGCAAGACGCGGCTGGTGCGGGCCATCGCGAGCGGTCTGGACATTGCCGATGCGCGCGTCGTCAACAGCCCGACCTTCGTGCTCATCCAGGAGTACGCGGCCCGATTGCCGATCTATCATTTCGATGCGTATCGCCTCAAGAGCGACGCGGAGTTTCTCGATCTCGGCGCCCACGAATATTTCGGGGGGCAGGGTGTGTGCCTGATCGAATGGGCGGATCGAGTCGCCAGCTGCCTGCCGGATGACCGGCTCACGATCGCCATCGAGATCACCGGCGCCACCAGCCGGCGTTTTCACCTGACGGCCGGCGGCCCCAGGCATCAAGCGATCGTGCTGACCGCTGAAGCGTGACAGGCAAGAGCGTGACAAACAAAAAACCCGGGAGAGGCTCCCGGGTTAGATTGTGCGGCTTTCGAGGACGGCGCAGCCGAGGATGCAGCTGCGGTGCGCAGCCTAGCCGACTTCCTGAACGGCTTCGCTCAGCGGAGGCCATTCCTTGTCGAGCCCCTCGTCCTCGATCTCGCGCAGCTGGCGGTCGGTGATGTCGAACTTCTCGGTAACCACCTCGTACGACTTGCGGACATTATGCACCACATCCTGGGTTGTCACCAGGCTGTGAAAAATCTCCTGTCGCTGCGACATCGTCAAGCGCTTCGTCGGCATGACTGTCTCCTTCCTGCAAAAAGTAATTCACGCACGCCGGGCATGGTTGGAGTATCCCCATGGTTATTCCCGGATTCGTTTCACCCGGATCGGGCAACGAATTCTCCGTGCTTCGGTTGACGGAGAGGAGGAGGGAATATCATCATCCCACCAAAAGGCGTGCGCTCTCCTAGTCAAGTATACGCATATGTGCCCCTGAGGACCCAAAAATCCCCGTTTTTTTTCCAGCTTTCACGCGGAATACGAAGGTCGCTCGGAGAAAAAGGGTTGACATGAAGCTGCGGCGGCGCCGGCCCACGGAATTGCCTTCTTCGCAATTCTTGCTGCATTTACCGGCCGGCCGCGGGGCGGACCCGACACGTCCATTGTACGCTCAGGCGCTTTTCACTTCCACCAGCGCGGCCGCGGGCTGGGCTCCGCGCTGCAGGATCGGGACGGCCCGCTCGGCGGTACTCGCGTTCGCGGCCAGACCGCCGTGTGCGACGAAACGGCCTTCCCAGCTCTTGCTGACGTGGACCAGGGCGGCGGCGCAGGCGAAGCCCACGATGCCGAAGATGAGGAAGCCGCTGGTGTAACTGCCGCTGATCTGCTTGAGACCGCCCAGGAGTGTGGGCAGGAAAAAGCCACCGACGCCGCCGGCCGCGCCGACGATGCCGGTGATGACGCCGATTTCCTTTGGAAAGCGCTGCGGCACCAGCTGAAAGACAGCGCCGTTGCCCATGCCGAGCATGCCCATGCCGGCGAACAGCAAGAAGGTGGCCGCCAGCAATGGGGGGAGGGCGCTGAGCGCGGCCATCGTCGCTCCCGCTCCCACATAGAGCATCACCAGCATGCGAATGCCGCCAAAGCGGTCGGCCAGGTAGCCGCCGATCGGTCGCAGGAACGAGCCGGCGATGACGCACAGTGAGGCGAAGTTGCCCGCCTGTACCCGGTCAAGCTCATACTGGCCATGGAAGAAGATATTGAGGAAGCTGGCGAGCCCGACGAAGCCGCCAAACGTGACCGCATAGAAAAAGCAGAACCACCAGGTATCACGCTGCCTCAGCACCGGCAGATACGCGGTCAATGGCTTGGCGGGCGGCTGATCAGGACTGTCCTTGGCACACACAAAGAAGATCGTGAGCGTCAGCACGATGGGAATGAGGGCCAGCCCGAAGACGAACTGCCAGCCCCAAACTTCGGCAAGGCGCGGGCCAAAGAAGGTGGCCAGCGCCGTACCGCTGTTGCCGGCGCCGGCGATACCCATGGCCAGCCCCTGATACTGCGGCGGATACCAGCGGCCCGCCAGCGGCAAGGCCACCGCAAAGCTCGCCCCGGCCACGCCGAGCATCAGCCCCACCAGCAACAGCTTGCTGAAGCTGTCCGCCCATAGCCATCCCATGAGCAAGGGCACCAGCGTAAGCATCAGGCCGATGAGGCCGGTGCGGCGGGCGCCGAAATGGTCCGTCATCACGCCGAGCACCAGTCGCAGCACGGCCCCGCCCAGGATCGGCAACGCTACCATGAAGCCCTTCTCGGCGTCCGACAGGCCGAAATCCGGAACAATGGAGTTCGCCAGCGCTCCCAGCAGCACCCAGACCATGAAGCTGATGTCGAAGTACAGAAATGCGCTGAACAGCGTGGGCGCATGCCCGGCCCGGGCAAAATCACGTAAGTTCATCGGGGTTACCTCACGGAAGGTTCGGCTGGCGAGACGGCTGGCAATTCGGGCAGGTCGTGTGCCGTGCCGTTCACGCTGGGGGCCGCTTCCCACGGCAGCACGAGCATGTTCTCGACGTCCGCACCGGAGGTCGATCCAGGCGACTGCCCAGGCGATGTCGGCACTCGCTCGACATTCACGGCGCAGAACTTCAACTCCGGCTGCTTGGCGACGCGGCCGATGGCACTGATCGTCAAGTAATTGGCGGCGTTCTCCGGCGCGAACAGGTCGCCCCAGTGGAACGGCAGGAAGACCATGCCCTGGGCAACGCCGGTGCTGACCCGGACGGATACCTGAATGGTGCCGCGACGGCTGGAGATCTGCACCTGGGCGCCGTTGCCGGCGCCGATGCGTGCGGCATCCTCGGGATGGATCTCGACAAACGGGCCCGGTTCGCGACGGACAAGCTTGTCGCACTTGGCCGTCCGCGTCAGCGTGTGCCAGTGGGTGTACAGCCGCCCGGTGGTGAGCACGAAGGGGAATTCGTGGTCCGGCATCTCGCGCGGCTCGCGATGGTCGCGTGCCAGGAAAACAGCCCGGCCATCCGGCGTCGGGAAGATCCTGTCCAGATAGCGGCGCTTGCTGCCCGGATGATCTTCTGTCGGGCAAGGCCATTGCAGGTGCTTTTCGGTTCGCAGCCGCGCACTGGTGATGCCGGTCATGTCGCAGGGCCGAGAGGTTGTCAGGTGTCGAAACTCATCCCACACCTCGGCGGCACTTTGCTGCGCGAATCCATTGAAGCCCAGAGCCTGTCCCATGCGTGCCAGGATCTGCCAGTCCGGCATGGCCACGCCGGGTGCGGGGAACAGCTGCGGGCTGTGGCTTACCATCCGCTCGCTGTTGGTGCTGGTCCAGTCCTTCTCGCCCCACTGGGCTGCGGGGAGCAGCACGTGAGCCATCTGGGTGGTTTCCGTCGGATGGTATGCGTCCTGGACGACGACGAGTTGTGCCTTCTTGAGCGCCCGCCGGACCTGGTGCAGATCGGGAATACTGACCATTGGGTTGGTGCCGGCGATCCAGATGGCCTTGAGCTGACCTTTCTCCAGGGCGCGGAACATCTCGACCGCCGTCAGCCCGGGGGCGGACTTGATGCTGCCGGCGGGGCGGTTCCAGGCGTGCTCGAGATGCTGGCGATGCTCGGCGCTGTCGACAAAGCGATAACCGGGCAGCTGATGCGACAGCAGACCCGCTTCCCGGCCTCCCATGGCGTTGGGCTGGCCGGTCAGCGAGAACGGCCCGGCACCGGGCTTGCCGATCTGCCCGGTCAGCAGATGCAGATTGATGAGGCAGTTGTTCTTCCACATGCCGACGATGCTCTGGTTCAGCCCCATGCAATAGAAGCTGAGCAGGCCGCGAGCCGAGGCAATCTTGGCGGCAATTGCGTCGAGCATGCCCTCGCCGATGCCGGCGGTGTCGCACAGTTCGCCCATGTCCTGGCCGACGAGAAACTGTCGAAACTCCTCGAAGCCATTCGTGTGCCTGGCGATGAAGTCGATGTCGGCGGCGCGATGATTCAGGAGCAACCGAGCCAAAGCGTTGAGCAGGGCAATGTCGCCGCCAGGCTTGACAGGCAGATGGATGTCGGCGCCTTGCACTGTCGGCGTTCGCCGCGGATCGGCAACGATGACGCACAGATCCGGCCGAGCTTGCTTGGCGGCGCGGATGCGATCGAACGTCACCGGGTGTGCCTCGGCCATGTTGCTGCCGATGATGAAGATGACGTCGGCCAGTTCGATGTCGTCGTAGCACGTGGGCGGTCCGTCGCTACCCAGGCTTGTGCGATAGCCCGCCACGGCCGCGGCCATGCACAGCCTGCTATTGGAATCCGTGTTGTTCGTTCCCAGGTGGCCCTTGAAGAGCTTGCACGCCAGGTACGACGTTTCCGTATCGAGTTGCCCGCTGCCGTAGAACGCGACCGAGTCCGGCCCGGACGTGGAAACGATGTCGTGCAGCCACTCGCGCAGATACTGAAAGACAGTTTTCCAGTTGGAGGGCACGAAGTGCGACGACCGGCTGCGGCGAAACTGCGGATGGGTCAGGCGATCCGGCGCGGGGATGGCCTCATGGAGAAGGGCGCCCTTGGCACAGATGCCGCCCAGGTTCGCGGGGGCGTCCTCGACGCCGCGGATGCGTTCCGGCTTGCCGCCGCTCCCCTCAACGCGCAGCCGGCAGCCGACACCGCAATACGGACAGATCGATTCTCCCAGCAGAGAAAGCCGGCCATTGCCGCCGTCCATCAACGGATCATCTCCCAGCCATCCCCAGGCGCATGGCCGGGGTGTCGAAAGCAAGTCTCCAAGACCCGGGAGAGGAGTCGGAGGGAGAGGGCAGACTCGGTAGCCGGCCCAGGGAATAGCCGTCAAAGGCAGCAACTTCTATGCCAACGGTTTGCGCGCTGCCGCCTCGTCGCAATTCATTTGTTGGACATGCTTTCGAACGTGCTTGCCGAAACCACAAGAAACGCCTGACGCGGCCTGTGCCTGCATCGCAGGCATCTCTTGCCTGCGCGACAGTCGCGCGTTGCGCCTCTTGTTGTGTCTCTCGGCCTGGTTGTTTTCGAGACCAGGCGCGGCGACGAGGCGACCACATATCGTTGCAAACGACCTTGCCCTGGAGTATGCTGATTCATCATCGACAGTTTTCTGCAAGTGAGTTACTCCCCGGAGGCATGCCGTGAAACTTTCAGCGTTCCCAGTCGCGTTGGCGTGTGTCACTCTTGCCTTCGCCGGCGTACTCGACGCCGGCGACAAGAAAGCCGACGAGGGCGTGCGCGAGGTCATTGCCAGCGGCATCAAGGCCATGGGCGGCGACAAGCTCGCCAGGGTTCGCGGACTGAGCTGGAAGGGCAAGATGACCGTGGACATCGGCGGCGCGGAGATCGGCCTGAGCCTGGATGCCACCTCGCTCGACGCCGACCGGCATCGCATCGAGGCCGAGTTGACGGTCAATGGCTCCACCAATCCGGTCATGCTGGTCATCAAGGGCGGCAAAGCCTGGGTCAAGGGCGGCGACAATGTCAACGATCTGCCGGAGAAGGAAGCGGCCAAGGCCCATGACATCTTCTTCGCTGCCCGGCTGCCGCACCTGCTCGCCGGCCTCAAGGACAAGACATACACGCTATCCCACCTGGGAGAGGTCAAGGTCGGCGACAGCCCGGCGGTCGGCGTGCGCATTGCGCGGCAGGGGAAGGGCGATATGACGCTGTTCTTTGACAAGAAGAGCAAGCTGCCCGTGAAGGCCGGTTTCCGCTTCAATGACGGCCAGAAGGAATACGACATGGCCGTGACCTACGACGACTACCGCGACGTCGAGGGCTGCCAGCTGTTCTCGACCATCATCTTCCGCGGCGACAACCGCGAATTTCGCATGGAATTGAGCAACCAGCGGCCGCGCGACGATCTTGACGACGACACCTTTGCAAGACCCCAGTGAGCGGGCAACACGGGTGTCATCCTGCGTCAATCGAGAAAGAGCATGATCAAGGAGATAACGGACAAGGGCCCGCCGCGCATCCTGAGCGGCGTGCAGCCGTCCGGCAAGCTGCACCTGGGAAACTACTTCGGCGCGGTCAAGCAGCACATTGCCTTGCAGGCCGAGGGGGTGTGCTTCTATTTCATCGCCAACTACCACGCCATGACGACGATCCAGGATGCCGCCGTCATGCGCGACAACACGCGCGACGTGGCACTTGACTATCTCGCGCTGGGCCTCGATCCCGCGCGCGCTGTCTTTTTTCGCCAATCGGACGTGCCCGAGGTTACCGAGCTGGCCTGGATTCTCGCCACGGTCACCAACATGGGACTTCTCGAAAGGGCCGTCTCCTTCAAGGAGAAGATCGACAAGGGCATCGAGGCGAGCGTTGGTCTCTTCACCTATCCCGTATTGATGGCAGCCGACATTCTCATTTATCGCTCGAACATCGTCCCGGTCGGCAAGGACCAGGTGCAGCATCTGGAAATGACGCAGGACATGGCCGGCAAGTTCAACCGAGCCTACGGCAAGGTCTTCCCCATTCCCAGTTTCCGACTCGACAAGGAGTCGAAGGTTCCGGGCACCGACGGACAGAAGATGAGCAAGTCGTACGGCAACACCATCGACATCTTCGCCGAAGGCAAGCCGCTGGAAAAGACGGTGATGGGCATCAAGACCGACAGCACGCCGCTGGGGCAGCCGCTCGACCCGGAAACGTGCAACGTCTTTGCGCTGCATGGGCTATTCGCTGACGACGCGGAGAAAGCTGCCCTCGCTGCCGACTACCGGGCCGGCAGGATCGGCTATGGCAACGCCAAGAAGCTCCTCAAAGGCAAGATCGACGCTTATTTTGCCGAGGCCCGGGCGAAGCGCAAGCAACTCGCCAAGGATCCCGCCACCGTCGAGGACATTCTCCGCGAGGGCGGCAAGAAGGCCCGCGCCGAGGCCGAGAAGACGATGGAACTGGTGCGTGCGGCCGTGGGCCTGCCCGCCGTGCCCGCCGCGCCGCTCCAGTAAGTGTCGTCAGGCAATCCTTTCACGGGTCAAATTCTCCAGCTGACTTTGCAGCCGGCCGCGCGACCTGGGATAATAGCGCCATGAAAAACCTTCAGCCCGAGCTTTTTGAGGGAGCAGCGCCTGCGGAGTCGTCCGAACCCACGACGACGGCCGAGCTGTTTGCGGAAATCGTCTTCGATCGGCCCGTCGAGCAGATCTACAGTTACGGCGTTCCCGCGCATCTGCTGAATGACGTCGGCGTCGGCAAGCGCGTGGTGGCTCCGTTCGGGCGCGGCAACCGGGCGGAGACCGGCTACTGCGTCGGTTTGCATACCGAGACGCCGGTCCGGCAGGTGAAGGACATCCTGCGCGTGCTGGACGACGAGCCGCTGCTGTCGCCGCACATGCTGCGGCTGACGCGCTGGATGGCGGACTATTACCTGTGCGGCTGGGGCCAGGTGCTCAATTCGGTGCTGCCGGCCGGCGCCAGACGGCAAGCAGGTACGCGCTCGGCTACCTTTCTGGAAGCCGTCCCCGGCGAACTCTGCCCCAGTCCGTTGCCCAGCCTGAGCGCCAAGCAGAAAGCCGCTCTGGAAATCCTGCGCGCGCAGGCCAGGCCGATCGCGCCGCGGCGGCTGGCCAGCCTGGCCCGCTGCGGTTCCGGCCCCATCGCCGGCCTGCTTGACAAGAACCTGGCCCGGCGCGTGGTCCGCCGCATCGACCGGCTGTCGGCCGGCGAGATCCAGGATAGCACCGAGCAGGTGGCCATCGACGTTCCGCCGTCGCCGTTGACCTTGAATGTCGATCAGGCGCGGGCCTGGGCCAGTCTTGAATCGGCCGTGCAGAACGGTGGCTTTCGCTCGTTCCTGCTCTACGGCGTCACCGGCAGCGGCAAGACCGAGCTGTACCTGCGGGCCATCGACGAAGTCGTTCGCCAGGGCAAGGAGGCGCTGGTGCTGGTTCCTGAAATCAGCCTGACGCCGCAGACCATCGCCCGTTTTCGCGGTCGGTTCAGGTCCGTCTCCGTGTTGCATAGCCATCTGCAGATGGGCGAGCGCGGCGGGCACTGGCGGCGCGTCGCCTCCGGGCAGGCGCAGGTCGTGGTCGGCGCCCGCAGCGCCGTGTTCGCGCCGGCACGCCGGCTCGGGCTCATCGTCATCGACGAGGAGCACGAGGCCACCTTCAAGCAGGAGACAACGCCGCGCTACCATGCACGCGACGTGGCTGTCATGCGTGCTCGCATCGAGGACATCCCGATCATCCTCGGCTCGGCGACGCCGTCGCTCGAAAGCTGGCACAACGCCCAGCGCGGGCAGTACACGTTGCTGACATTGCCCAGCCGGGTGCTCGACCGGCCGCTGCCCCACGTCGCTCTCATCGACCTGCGGCACGACCGCCATCCGGGAGGTCGGCTGCACGCCGTCAGCCCCAGCCTGGAGCGGGCCATGAATTTCGCCCTCGGCAAGGGCGGCCAGGTGATGCTGCTGCTCAATCGCCGCGGCTTCTCCACGCATGTCTTCTGCCCGTCGTGCGGCTACGTCGAGCAGTGCAAGTTCTGCGACCTGTCGCTGACGTTTCACCGCGATCGCGACGTGGTCATGTGCCATTACTGCGGCTACGAGCAGCCGCCGCCGGAGCGCTGCCCGACCTGCAGCCTGTCGCAGGTTCGCTATCAGGGCCTCGGGACGGAGAAGCTGCAGACGGAAGTGGAAGCGAAGTTCCCGCAGCACGTCGTCCGCCGCATGGACAGCGACACGATGCGCCAGCCGGGCAGCCATCAACGCTTGCTCGACGCGTTTCGCCAGGGGGAAGTGCACATCCTGCTCGGCACGCAGATGATCGCCAAGGGACTGGACTTTCCCAACGTGACGCTGGTGGGCGTGGTCAACGCGGACGTGGGTCTGCACCGGGCCGACTTTCGCGCCCCGGAGCGGACGTTTCAGCTGCTGGCGCAGGTGGCCGGCCGCACCGGCCGAGGCCCGCAGGGCGGCCGCGTACTGATCCAGACGTACACGCCGGAGCATTACAGCATCGCCGCCGCGGTCAGCCATGATTACGAGCGTTTCGCGGGCATGGAGATGGACCATCGCCGCGCTCATGCGTACCCGCCGTTCCAGCGCATGGCCCGGCTCATCATCCGCGGCAAGGACAAGGACAAGGCCGACGAGTTCGCTGAACGGCTGGCCGGCGCCTTCCGCGTCGCCCTCGAACGGCTGCCGGAAAACAACGAGGGCGTCCGCTTGCTGGGGCCGGCCGAGGCGTCCATCTTCCGGCTCAAGGGCTACTACCGCTTCCACTTCCAGGTGCAGTCCCCCAGCCCGGCGCTGCTGCACCAGGTGTTGCGTAATGTGATTCCCACGGTGAAGCCGCCCAGGGGCGTCGAGCTAAGCGTCGATGTGGATCCGCATGACATGACGTGAGACGGCAGCGCGAGCCGGCTCACAAGCGACGCAGCAGTCCTTCCAGCAACCGGGCCATCGACACGGCCAGCCGGTCGGCGTTGGCGATCACCTCGTCATGGCTCAGCGGGCCACTGGCAAGACCGGCGGCACGGTTCGTGACGGCCGAGACCGCGGCGCATTCGAGTCCAAGTGCACGCGCAGCCTCGATCTCGCCGACAGTTGACATGCCGACGACATCCGCCCCGAGCACGCGCAGGGCGCGCACCTCGGCTGGGGTTTCGTAGTTCGGGCCGCTGACCTGGGCATACACGCCACGTTGCAAGGCGATGCCATTCTCGGCCGCCGCCTCCTCCAGTGCCGTGAGCAATGCCGGCGAATAGTGGCTCGGCTTGCTGAAATTTCGCGGTGTAACCATTTCTTGCCACCAGGACGGTCGCGAACAGTCCAAGTGCTCACTGATGGCAAGCAAGCATGGCGGGGCGAGTGACGATGCGATTCCGCCCGAGGCATTCGTGGCCAGCAAGATGCCGGCGCCCAGCTCATGCGCCACCTGAACGGGACGGACAATGCAATCCGGCTCGCGGCCTTCGTAACGGTGCAGCCGACCCGCAAAAACCAGGACGTGAACCCGCTCCCAGGTCCCGATGGTCAGGCGGCCGGGATGACCGGCCACGGTGGTCGCCGGCATTCCGGGGATGTCGGCGTAGTCGATGGCGGCACATGGCTGCAGTCGTTGCGTGAGACAGTTCAGTCCCGAGCCGAGAATCACCGCAGCGCAAGGGGGATTGCGGCGGGCGGCGGCGCTGAATTGCTTGTAACGGTCGAAAGAAGTCATGGCGAGGACGTCTCGACAGCTTCGTGTCGCACGCGAAAAGTAGTCCTTTTGGTCGTAGCGTCTACGAGCCGGGGGCGCCGGTTGTGGCGTGTACCTTTCCCCGAGCTGCGCGCACGATCAAATCGGCGCACAGGTCTTCGCCAAGCAGGCTGGAATTCAGGAGCAGATCGTACTGATTGACATCGCCGGGCTCACGGTGAAAGTGCTTGGCGATGAACTCGGCCCGACGCGCATCACGGACGCGAACCTGCTCGGCGGCCTCCTCCGCAGTCAGGCGAAGCCATTGTCCCATGTAGGCCTCGCGGTCGGCGATCGGCGCAAAGATGCGCACGTTCAAGGTCGCCACTCGAGGCAGAATGTAGCCGGCGCCGCGGCCGAGCAGCACAACTTCACCGGCGGAGCCCAGCGCCAGAATGATCCGCGCCATCTCCAGCACTTGCGGATGCCGGCTGAGGCTCTGCTCGCGCAGCAACCGGTCGATGTTCCGTTCCACCCAGTCCGTGGCGGCTGGCGTCAGATTCGACGCCAGTTCCTGCCGAAAGCTCCCTTCCTGGGCGATGTACTCGAGAGTTTCCTGGCGATACACCTGCCAGCCAAGCTTGTGGCCGGCGCGCTGTGCGATGCTGCCGCCGCGCGAGCCGGCCTCGCGGCTGATGGCGATGGTCAGGCCCGACGGCACAGCCGGTGCAGCATGGTCCTCGCCGCGATCTCCCTGGAAGCCGTGCCGCGGCGAGTCCTTCAATCCGGGAGTCGTCAACTCTTCACCCATGTTTGAGAGGTTGTCTGTCATGAGTCCCTTTCGTGTGGTCCGTGTATTGTCTCGGAAAGCTGCGCCGAGGGCAACGGGGCTCGGGCATTCAGGCATTCGAGTATTCGACGGCGGAGATTTTTCTCGCGACGGTTCGTGATTTTGCTTGACATGGGCAGGATCTTGCGTCCACGCTCGACGGCGATTTTCTTCGGGTTTTATCTACTTTTTTCGAATTCAGCTTGACAGGGAAGGAAAAACCTGCGACCTGTGGAGTATAGGGCCGTTGCGGAAACGGTGCGGGAATGGACGAATATGGCCGGGAGACTCGCACTCTTGCCCGGCGGGTTCGTAGGGAGGTCTACGCGTTCATGATGCACATCACCTGTGATTCATGCGGCAAGGATCTGCAACCCGGCGACGATCCTCGCTACGTCATCAAGATCGAGGCCTTCGCTGCCCACGACCCGGGGGAAATCACTGAGGACGACCTCGACGAGGATCACCTGGAGGAAATCGGCCAACTCCTCCTCGACATGGAAGCTTCCGGCGAAGGCCCCGAACTGGCAGACGCCCGCAAGAAGTTCCGCTACGACCTGTGCCACGACTGCCACAAGAAATTCGTCCGCGACCCTCTCGGCCGCGAGTTCATTCAAAAGTTTGATTTCAGCGAGAATTGATCAGCGGTCCCAGCGCGTCCGCGTCGGGGCAAGCAGTTCCGCTATTTCGAGTCACGTCTTTGCGAATAAAGATCTGCGGCATAACCAGTGCGGCGGACGCTCGGCTGGCCGCCGACGCCGGAGTTGACGCCATCGGCATCAACTTCTTCCCGCGTTCGCCGCGTTTCATCAGCGAAGAACTCGGCCTTAGCATTGCCCAGGCACTGCCCGAGCGGATCGAGGTCATGGGCCTCGTCGTCAACGAGTCTGCCGAGCAAGTTCAGGCGCGACTGCGCCGGCTCAGCTTCCTCCACGCCATACAGTGGCACGGCGAACAGCCGCCGACGCCGCCCGTGGCCAATTTCGTTCCCGCATTCCAGGTAAAGAACGCCGACGATCTCGCCCGCGCCACCGATTACCTGCGGCGATGCGAGCAGGCCGGCCAGCTGCCGTCGGCCATCCTTGTTGACGGCCAGGTCGCCGGCCGGTACGGCGGGACGGGGCAAGCAGCCCCGTGGGAGTTGCTCGCCGGCTTTCGCCCCGGCGTGCCGCTCTTTCTCGCCGGCGGCCTCAACCCGGACAACGTTGCCGACGCTATCCGCATTGTCCGCCCCGATGCCGTGGACGTGGCCAGCGGCGTGGAATCGGCTCCGGGAAAGAAGGATGCCGACCTGGTCCGCCGTTTCATCGCCGCCGCGCGTTCGGCGGCACCCTAGTGCCTCGTCAAAGCTAAAATTTCGGGTTGGGTGCCATGGCCACGGCCTTGCGTGGCCATGCTCACCCAAAGCGGTGAGCATGGCACCCCAAAAAGACTAACCCGAAAATTAAGGTTGGACAGAGCACTAACGAGGCTACGCCTCAGACCGACGAGGCATGGTCAATACAAAAGGCTCCGGTCGATCGGCAAGGTCTGCTTGCGCAGCCTCAATGTTTGACCGCTCGAAGGCGGTAGTGATCCTGAAGGATCGG
>VGYC01000110.1 GCA_016873095.1 Planctomycetota bacterium
GTCCCGATTTGGGCTTGGCTGCTGGCTTCTTGTAATGCGGATGCGTGGTCGATGGCGGCTTCGACGAGTTGCTGGGATTCTTGCCGAGCTTGGCTTCGAGTTCCGCCACGCGCGCGGTCAGCACGCGAATCTGCTCCGCCTGCCACTTGATCAAAGCAAGGACTTCAGGCGGCAGCGATGCCAACACTTCTGCCGATACTGTCGGTGGAGCATCCATGCCAACCGCAACAGTACCCGAAACCACGATTCCGAGCTATATCGACCCGTGACCGGTTACCGGCGCGGTCAAGCCATTTCCAGAGGGTGGCCTGGTTGGGGCGCGGCTGCTCGGGGGGCCAGGCGGCCAGGATCTCGTTGCGCGTCAATCGATGCGGAGCGTCGGCGAGGATGAACAGCAGTGTGTCCAGGCCGGGCTGGTAGTCGTCGTCGTCGGGGGTTGCGGCGTAGTCGTTGCCGTCGTGGTTGAGTTCGAGGAGCAGGCGGCGCGGCGTCTCGGCGTGGCGGGAGAGGGCGAGGAAACGGCGGCGGCGCGTGAAGATGTCGCCGCCGGGGTGGCGCATCTCGATGGAGATATCGACGTGGCCAAGCAAGGCGCCCGAGCCGCGGGCCGACTGACCGGCCTGGACCTTGCCCTTCTTCGGATGATGCAGCACCAGGACGGCCATACCGCGCTGCGTCAGGCTCGACAACGTGTGCAGAAAGTCGTACATGCTGTGGGCCAGGTTCTCATCGTGAATGAACGGGGCCACCGGGTCGATGACGACCAGGTCGATGCCGTCCCTCTCGTGGAGCTGCAGGACGCGGTCGATCAGCGTCTGCCATTCTTCCTTGCTGGGGATGTGCCGGAACGGGCGGAGAAAGAAGCAGACGTTGCCGCCGAAGCCGTGGCGGGCGATGCGGCCGGCCCACAGCGAGCGATCCTCCTCGCTGATGACCACGGTTTTGCCGGGCGTCACCGGCTGCCCCAGCAGCTTGCCGCCGGCGACGCGCCGCGACAGCAGCAATGACACCAAAGTGGTCTTGCCGGATTTCCACATGCTGGTGAGCAGCGTAAGGTTACCCTCGGCAACGAATCCGTGCCAGAGCCAGCGCAGGGGCGCCGTGGGGACGCAAGCTGCAAGGTCTTTGTCAGAAATCGTTTGCGGAAAACAATCGGACATGGGCGTTCTCCTGATGGATTGCGGATTCGTTGCCGGGGTGGACAGAGGGGGGTGGCGATGCAACGAATTCGTCTGTCTGAATCTCCATTAGAACATGGAATGACTGGATTGCCAGGTCTGCGCGGATCATATTGTCCGTGGCATGGCCGGTTGTTTCTCTGCAACTGGCGGAGCAAGTTCGCACTCCGGACCCTGGGAGGACAGGCGAAGACCACGGCGATGACCGATGCGATCGTGGCAGGGTCATAATTGATTAGAGCCGCGGGCCGGCCGCGTTTTTTGCCCCACTTGACACTGTTCCGCATTTGCGAGTAAACTTCGTGTATGCAATGGATTGATCCGGACGCCAAGGCACGTGTGCCCGTTCCCCTATACTCGAAAGACCTCGGGCTGTGAAAGCGCTAATCAGCGATATCCATAGCAATCTTGAAGCACTGCAGGCAGTCCTTGACGACATTGGCAGACACAATGTCTCCGAGATTTATTGCCTGGGGGACATCGTCGGCTACGGGCCCAATCCGCGCGAGTGCGTCGATCAGGTCATGAAGTGCAAGATGGTGCTGCTGGGCAATCATGACCAGGGCGCCATGTTCGACCCGGACGGCTTCAACGCTCCGGCCGAGAAAGCCATCTTCTGGACGCGCTCGCAGCTGGAATCCTCGCCGGAGAACCGGCAGAAGCGCGAACAGCGCTGGGAGTTCCTGGCCGAGCGGCCACGCACCTTCAAGGAAGACGGCTTCTTGTTCGTGCACGGTTCGGCCCGCAATCCCCTCAACGAGTACGTCTTTCCCGAGGACATCTACAACCAGCGCAAGATGGACCGCATCTTTGCACTGGTCGAGCGCTACTGCTTCCAGGGACACACGCATGTCCCCGGCATCTTCGTCGAGAACCTGCCGGAGGAGATCTATCAGTTCCACTCGCCCGAAGACGTGGACCACCTCTATCGCCTGGATGGACGCAAGACGCTGGTCAATGTCGGCTCGGTAGGCCAGCCGCGCGACGGCAACTGGCGGGCCTGCTACGTTCTCCTCGACGGCGACCTCATTCGCTACCGCCGCGTCGAGTACGACATCGACACCACCGTCAAGAAAATCTACGCCATCTCCGAACTCGACAATTTTCTGGGTGACCGCCTGCGCGACGGACGGTGACCCGGCGTGACATTCCCGCGCGTTCCGCGCGAAAACCGCGAACTTCCTTGCATCCACGTCCTGGCCGTCTACAATCGGCCTGAATGATCGCAACCTACTTCCAGCAACTGGACCCTCTCCAGGGTACGATCTTCTGGTCTCCTCTGTGGAGCACGATCCTGGCGGCGGCGCCGGTGGTGGTGCTGTTCTGGTGCCTGGTGCCGTGGCGCTGGCCGGCGCCGAAGGCCGGCCTGGCCGGCACCGTCGCAGCGATCGCCATTGCCGTCATCATCTACCGCATGCCGGCCGGCATGGCCATCGGGGCGTTCGTTGACGGCGCCGCGTTCGGCTTGCTGCCCGTCGGCTGGACCATTTTCAATGCGATGCTGCTTTACAACATCACGGTGGAGACCGGGCAGTTCACCGTGGTGCGCCGTTCCGTGGCGGAACTGTCGGGAGACGCCCGCATCCAGGCGGTGCTCATCGGCTTCGCCTTCGGCGCTTTCCTGGAAGGGGCCGCCGGCGGCGGCACACCGGTGGCCATCTGCGGCGCCATCATGGTCGGCCTCGGCTTCAACCCGTTTCTCGCGGCCGTGCTTTGCCTCATCGCCAACACCTCGCCGGTGGCCTACGGCGGGCTTGGAACACCGCTGATCGTCCTCACCGGAGCCACGGATCTGCCGACGGAGACGCTGAGCATCATGGCTGGGCACCAACTGCCGTTCCTGTCGTTCCTGGTGCCGCTTTACATGGTCAAGGTGATGTGCTCGTGGAAGCAGACCTGGGAGGTCTGGCCGGCGCTGCTCGTCTCCGGCGGGTCGTTCGCGATCTTTCAGTTCACCTTTGCTACGATCCACGCCTACTTGCCTGGCGTGATCCTGTATCCCATGACCGACATCGGTGGCGGCATCTTCTCGCTGATTGTGACGGCGATCTTCCTGCGCTACTGGAAGCCGCCCGCCGAATGGCATTTCGACAAGGCGCCGCAAACCAGCGCAAAACACGACGCCCAAACGGCTCGCCAGGAACCTCGCCTTCCCGAAACTCGGCCCGCCGTCACCGATCCGCACGCGGCGGAGGCGGCGGCCCTGGTCGGCCCAAAGATCACGCACGATCCCGGCGAGGATGCGCCGCTCAACTTGAAGAGTGTCAGCCTGGCCTGGGCGCCCTACGCGATCATGTCCATCCTGCTCATGCTGACCGGCCTGGTGCGGCAGGCGGAGGGCCGCGGCAAGGTCATGGTTGGACCGATTGCCACCAATTACATCATTCCGATTCCGGGACTCAACAACGAGGTCCATCGCGAGTCGCGACTGTACCTGACGCGCGCCGAGGAGGCGGCCGCTCTCGCCCTGGCCAGCACCACGCCGCTCGATGCGGCCTTCAATCTCACCATCGCCCACGCCAAGGCGCCGCGCCCGGAGAGGGCGGAGTTCAACTTTGCCTGGCTGACCGCCCCCGGCACAGCCGTTTTCGTCGCCGCCCTGCTTTCCATGGTCATGCTGCGCATGAACCGGCAGCAGATCAACGCGGTCGTCCGCCGGACCTGCTATCAGATGCGGATTCCTATTCCGACGATCTGCTTCATGATGGGCCTGAGCCGGGTGACGCGTTTTGCCGGCATGGACGCCACGCTCGGCATCGCCTTCGCACAGACGGGGGCGCTGTATCCGTACTTCGCGGCCATGCTCGGCTGGCTGGGCGTCTTCCTCACCGGCACGGACGCCGGCAGCAATGCCCTCTTCGGCAGCTTGCAAAAGATCACCGCCTCGGAGATCTTCAAGACGGACGTCTTCAGCCACCTGCGATTGGAACAAGCCCAGGTGCTGATCTGCACGGCGAACAGCACCGGCGGCGTCATGGGCAAGATGATCGACGCGCAGAGCATCTGCGTGGCCACCGCCGCCACCGATCAGATCGGCAAGGAGGCCGACATCTTCAAGGCGGTCATCTGGCACAGCATCATCCTCGCGTCCCTGGTCGGGCTGCTGACCTTGCTGCAAGCGTATGTCCTGCCGTTCACGCGCATGGTGCCGATGCCGTGACCCTCAAGGGGTGGTAATTCTGCTTGACTTCATGCCCGTTTTCGCCCACCATGACTCATATCCTGCCTTGGGGATCACGCCCTCCTGCCCGCCTGCCAACCGAGAAACATGAGGTTGCCATGTCGCGACATTTCACGTTCTGCCTGGCCGTTTGCGTTGGCTTGCACGCCGCCGGTTTCGTTGCCGCGCAGCAACCGGTCGCGTTGACGGTGCATCCGGCCAAGGTGACGCTCGACGGGCCGCGCGCGGAGCAGCGCATCGGCGTGCTCGGCAAGTATGTGGCAGCCAGCCGCGATGTTGCTCGCGAGGCCAAGTTCACGTGCAGCGTCGCCGCTATCGTCCGAATCGACGATGGCGTGCTGCGTCCTGTGAAGGATGGCGAGACGGTCGTCACCGTGACGGTCGGCGGCTTGTCGGCGGCCATCCCGGTGACGGTCAAGAACGCGACGGCCGACGTCCCGGTCAGCTTCAGCCGCGAGATCATTCCGATCTTGACAAAGGCAGGCTGCAACCAGGGCGCATGTCATGGCTCGCAGCATGGCCGCGGCGGGTTCAAGCTCAGTCTGCTTGGTTACGATGCGATCTTCGACTATCCGCAGCTGGTGCAGAGCGCGGAAGGGCGGCGCGTGGTTCTCTCCGATCCGGAGCGGAGCATCCTGTTGCAGAAGCCGATCCTGGCGATGGAGCACGGCGGCGGCGAGCGTTTCAAGCACAGTTCGCGCGAGTATGAGTTCCTCAAGCGCTGGCTGGAAGACGGCGCCCCGGCGCCGACCGCCAAGGACCCGGAGGCAACCGGCCTGGAAGTCTGGCCAGCGCACCGAGTCATGGTCCCAGGCGAGACGCAGCAGATCCTGGTGAAGGCGACCTGGCAGGACGGTAGGAGCGAGGATGTAACCGCCGTGGCCCAGTATGACTCACTCAACGAGTCGGTCGCGGCCGTGGATAACAATGGCCGCATCACCGCCAAGAGCAAGGGCGAGACGCACATCATGATCCGCTTCTGCGGGCAGGCGTCCGTCGTCCAGGTCACGCTGCCGTACGCGCGCGTGCAAAACTATCCGGACCTGCCGCGCAACAACTTCGTCGATGACAAGCTGACGGCCAAGTGGAAGGAACTGGGCATCACGCCGTCGCCGGCGTGCAGCGACGATGAGTTTTTCCGCCGCATTCATCTCGACACGATCGGCACGTTGCCCACGGCCGCGGACGTGAAGGCGTTTCTGGCGGACAAAGCGCCGGACAAACGCAAGAAGGCCATCGATCGCGTGCTGAACCGGCCGGAGTTTGTCGATTTCTGGGCGCTCAAGTGGGGCGATCTGCTGCGCATCAACCGCGAGTTCCTCAACGAGCGCGGCATGTGGAGCTTCCACAACTGGGTCCGCGGCAGCCTGCGCGATGGTAAACCACTCGACGAGATGGTCCGCGACATCATCACGGCCCAGGGCAGCACCTTCACGGAAGGCCCGGCCAACTACTTCATGGTCTCGCGCGGCGCGGCTGAATGGTCGGAGACCACGTCGCAGGTCTTCCTCGGCGTTCGCATCGGCTGTGCCAAGTGCCATCATCATCCCTTCGAGAAGTGGAGCCAGGACGATTACTACGGCATGGCTGCCTTCTTCGTGCGTCTCGGCACCAAGGGCAGCCAGGAGTTCGGCCTCTTCGGCGGCGAGCAGGTGGTGTTCCTGCGAGCCACCGGCGAGCAAGGCCATCCGCGCAAGGGCGGCATCGTCGCGCCGCATCCGCTCGACGGTCCCAAGATGGACGACGCACTCGATCGCCGCATCAAGCTGGCGGAATGGATGACTTCGCCGTCCAATCCGTTCTTTGCCCGCAACCTCGTGAACCGCTTCTGGGGCTACTACATGGGCCGCGGCCTGGTCGAGCCGCTCGACGACATGCGCGTCACCAACCCTGCCACGAATCCGGAGTTGCTCGACATGCTCGCCAAAGATTTCGTCGCCAGCAAGTTCAGCCTCAAGCATCTGCTGCGGACAATCATGAACTCGCGAGCCTACCAGCTCAGCTCGCTGGCGACCCCCGGCAACGAAGCCGACGCCGCCAACCTGTACTACGCGCGATTCGGCATCCGCCGGCTGTCCGCGGAGCAGCTTGCCGATGCCATCGACTTCGCCAGTGGGACGCAGGAGAAGTATCCCGGTCTGCCGCTGGGCACGCGAGCGATCCAGCTCCCGGACGCGGCCGTGAAGTCGTACCTGCTGGAAGTCTTCGGCCGGCCGTCGCGGCGCATCACGTGCGAGTGCGAGCGCACGGTGCAGCCCAATATCGCCCAGGCCTTGCACCTTCTGAACGGCGATTTCCTCAACAAGAAGATCGCCGCCCCCACCGGACGCATCGAGAAGCTACTGAAGGCGAAGCGTCCGCTGCCGGAGATGGTCGAGGAGCTGTACCTGGCGACGCTATCGCGCTCGCCGCGGGCCGACGAACTGGGCCGAGCGCTGGCGTGGGTCCGGCGAGCGCCGACCGAACGCGAGGGCGTCCAGGATTTGCTGTGGGCGTTGCTGAATTCGCGCGAGTTTCTGTTCAATCATTGATTGTTTACGATTCGCGCTCGGATACCAGCGTCAAGATGAGTGAGCTACACGCGTTCGCGTGCCGGCATCCGAGCGCGAAACGTAAACGGGCCGGGGAATGACCATGCAACGGATAATCATCGGCGCCCTCTTCGCCTGGTCGATCTGCGCCGCCAGCGTCCTCGCGCAAGCCCCCACCTACTGGCAAGACATCCGCCCCGTGTTCCGCAAGCACTGCACCGTCTGCCACAGCGCCAAGAACATCCGCGAGCCAGAGGTATCCGGCGGGCTGGCCCTCGACACCTACGAGGCATTTCGCAAGGGCAGCCAGCGGGCCATCTACCTGCCCGGCAAGGGCGATGCCAGCGTGCTCATCCAAGTCCTCGAGACCAAGGACGTGAAAAAGCGGATGCCGCTCGATGCCAAACCGCTCGACATGGCGACGATCGCGCTCATCCGCAAGTGGGTGGACGCCGGCGCCGCGGAGGGCAAGAAGCCCGACGAGAAGACCGAAGTTGTCGTTCGCAAGTCGACCAAGACGCGCAAGCTTGACGTGACGCTGACGACCAGCGCCGTCGTCCCGGCGGGCGTCTTCGGGAAGGCCGGCGGCAAGCTCGAACTGCGGATGAAGGTCGGGCCGATGACGCCGCTGACGGCCGTCGCCTTCAGCCCGGACAGCAAGCTGCTGGCCACCGGCAGCTACGGCCAGGCCGCTATCTGGGAGCTGTCGACGGGCAAGGCGATGAAGGTCCTCACCAATGTGCTGGGCGCCGTCAACGACGTCCGCTTCAGCCCGGACGGCAAGATCCTCGCCGTCGCCGGCGGCCAGCCGTCCGCCAAGGGCGACCTGCGGCTCTATTCGGTCGGCGACTGGAAGCTGCTGGCCACGCTGCCCGGTCACGACGATTCCATCTCTTATCTCGATTTCAGCCGTGACGGCAAGCTGCTCGCCTCGGCCAGCTTCGACAAGACGGTCCGTATCTGGAACGTGCCGCAACTCAAGCTGGAGCGCATCCTGCCGGACCATTCCGACTTCGTTTACGGTGTCGCCTTCAGCCCGGATGCAAAACTCCTGGCCTCGTGCAGCAAGGACCGCACCGTCAAGCTGGTCGAGACCGCCACCGGCAAGGGCGTGTTCACCTTCGGCGGCATGGAGCAGGACATCATCGCACTGGCCTTCAGTCGCAACGGCAAGCAACTCGTCTCTTCCGGCTACGAGACGTCACTCTACTGGTGGAACACGCAAACGGGCGACCGCATCCGCGCTCAGGGCGGCCACGGCGTCGCCGTCAATGAGTTGCGATTCAGCAATGACGGTAGCAAGCTGGTCTCTGCCGGCGGCGACAGCACGCTGCGCGTCTGGAACGGTACGACCGGCGCCCTGGTGAAGACTGTCAGCGTCGGCGCGCATGTCTACGCCGCCGCCATCAGCCCGAACAACAAGCTGCTTGCCTCCGGCAGCTACGATGGACTTGCGCGCGTATGGGACGAAGCCAGCGGCCGCTTGCTGCTGACGATGACCTCGTTCCCCGGCGACGGCGAGATGATCAACTGGGTGTCATTGACGCCGGAAGGCTATGGCGCCGCCTCCAGCCCAAAGCTTGGGGAGCGCGGGCAATGGCTGATGGCCGGGCAGCAGGTCGCCGCCGATCGCGTGTGGGCCGGGTTGCAGCAGCCGGACATGGTTGCCCGGGCTCTCAGGGGCGAGAAGCTGCCGCCGCCGAAGTTCGCCAAGTGACGCGTGCCCGGCGCCGAGTGCACGCCTTCCTTTTCGCCACGTTTCCTTCAGCGATTTCGCCAGCCGCGGGCGACTTCGCCGGCGAGCGTGATGATAGTCTGTGGAAAGACATGAATTGCTGTGCCCGCTCCGGCGGCTGGTTGGCGGAGCGTCTGGTGCAGCCGTCCGTCGCGGCGATCGAAGATGAAGATTGACGAAGTTGCCGATGCCCGGCTGGCCGGCAGCCCAAGGAGAAACGAGCCGGCAGGCAGCCACAACCAGGGATTGGCGGCGCGGCCGGCCGGAACAACCACGATTTCCGTTCCGGTGCAACGAAGCCGCCATGCACCGGCAGCTGGCAGTTCTTTTTGCCACACAACTTTCCCCGTCGCCATGGACCGGCATGTCAAGCTACTCCCGCCGGCGTAGTAGAGAGCGTCGTCCGTCAAGGCCAGGCTTGCGAGGTCGATCCGGCGGCGGCTCAGCAGACGCGGCTCGTCGTCCCACAATGGCCGGCCAGTGGCGGCGTCGAGCCGTTCTACTTCGTAGCCATAATTGCGCGGCACGATGACCAGCAACGTGCGGGCGTCGCCGGCGACGCGCAACGGCTCGCCGCTCGACGATGTCTGCCAGGCTGGTTCGTGGTGCCAGACCTCTTTCCCGTTCGCCATGTCAACAAGCGTGAGCCGCCTGCTGTTGGTGATACACGCGCGCCCGTTGTTGATCGGCAACGGGGCCTGCAGCCAGAGTGGCACCGTGGGCGTCTCGCGCAGCAGTTCGCCGTCGTTGCTTGCAAGGCACAAGAGTTGACCGCGAATTCCTTGAATCAGTACGTGACGGGCTGTGGCCAGGTATGTCGGCGAAAAGCGGCCGGAATCGAGCGGCAACGACTGAGCCCCTGGAGCGAAGCACGACCAGTCAACCGCACCGTTGTCAAGACTTAAGGCGATCAAGCGGCGGCCATCTTGCAGGAACAACAATTGTGATGGCGTCATCTGAAATGCGCTGAAATCGCCCCAGCTCGTTGCTCCTGCATGCAGCCGCCAGATGAGCCGGCCATCTTGGGCATGCATGACCTCGATGTTGCGTCTGCCCGCCAGCACAAGCCGATTATCGTGCTGCCCGGCCCAGTCAGGTTGGAAAGAGATCGGGCGATGCCAGCGCGGCTTGCCCGTGGCAGGATCGCTGAGCGCGAGCTGTCCGCCATGTAAGAGGATGAGATTCGGCGGTTGGCCCGCCGCTTCCACACGCCAGATAGCCGACGCGGGCCGCTCCCAGCCAACTGTGAGCGGCACGGCTGGGCCTGTCCCGTCTTCCGGTGGAATCAGCGGCCTGGATTCCGGTTTAAGCGATGCCAGGGCGTGCTTGACCTGAGTCGAATGGGGATAGCAGCGCGCCAGGTGCTCCAGCTTGCGGCGGTCATTCCCGGCCGACCGCGCCAGCTTGCCTGCCTGTTCTTCAAGTGCGGCGTAGACTGGCGAACCATGCTTGTCGATCAATTGCTGAATCCGCTCGCGCAGCATTGTTCCGGCGACCCGCGGTATTCCTGACAAGTCGACGATCGAGCTGTTACGCATGCCGTCGTCGAGCAGGGCGTCTTGCAAGGTGGCGACGGAACGTTGCAGCGCACCCGCCGACTGATAGAGTTCTGCCAGCGCGAATCGTGCCGTCAGTCGCTTGGCCGCCGGGAACTTGCTCGCCCCGGCCAGTTCCAGGATCGCTGTGGCCTGCTTTCGATCCGCTGTTTGTGCCATGTGCATGAGCCGTTCGTGCCAACCGAGCAAGGCGCGGCGGCGTACCGCAGGATCACGCGACACTTTTGCCGCAACCTGGTAGTGCTTCAGGGCATCGTCATGAAGGCCCGCTCCTGTCTCCGCCTCGGCGAGTGCAAGGAACGTGCGTGCGTTGGCGCTGGCCTGGCGTGCTTGCAGCCGCAGCTTGTCGAGACCGCGCTGCGGCGGCACATAGCCAACGAGTTCCTCCGTGCCGGCGACGATCAGGCAGTCTTTGGCAAAAACCATGTTGCCGGCGCGCAGCCGATGCAGTTGCGTCGGATCGAAGACAGGAGCCGGATCGCCGGGGCGCTCGACGTGTTCCTGTCCTCCTTCTTCTTGAGTCACCACGCGCATGGGAAAGTTCACGTCCGCCGTCGGCCAGAAGACCCAGTTACCGGCAAGTAAGCCGCGGCCAAAGGGAGGCAGCCGGCCATCGGCGGGTTGCGACCAGCCGCCCTGGTCCGTGCCACGGTGGGCGCCGACGGCGCGCAAGCCGGAGGGCGTCGTGAAAAACAAGCTCTCGCCGGCCGCTCCCAGCAGATGCACGACCTCGATGCCGTGCCGCTCCCACAGGATGCGACCGCTCGCTGGATCCAGGCAAAGAATGCGGTCGCTGTCGGAGGGGGCGACGAACAGCCGGCCGGCGGCAAAGAGTGCTGGGCACAGATCGCGCGGCGAGCGCGAGCCGTCCGGACGCTCGAGTCCCTGACTGGGATATCGCACGGCCCAGGCAGGCTTGCCCGTCCTGGCATCAACCGCTGCCACCACGCCGGTGTGCGTGCAATAAACAAGATACCGGCCAGCGAGAGTCGCGAGGTGATGCCGGAAACGAGGTCCCTGGCCAGGCAACTCGAACTCATCTGCCTCACAGACTTCCTGTCTCCAGCGGACCATGCCGCTTCCGGCATCATGGCAGACAAGCGCGGTGAACGTGCGCCGCCCTTGCACACGGCTCAGCGCGGCATAAACGCGCTGCCCATCGACTACCGGCGATCCTTCGAACTGCGCGGCGCCGTCCTTGTCGGCAACGACGCGCCAGACTTCGCGCGCTTCCAGCAAGGGAGACCTCTTGCCGGGTATCATCTCCACGCAGACCAGGTAGCTGTTTCCATTGTTGCCATCGGCAAGCGGGCTGATTTTCTGCGTGCCGAGGCGGACGTAGAGGCGATTGCCCGCCACCGTCAAGGTGTAGCCGTGGTCTGGCTCGACCGGCGCGGACTCGTCATCCGCGGCGCCGTCTTGCTTTGCGTTCAGGTGATAGTGAAAGATCTTGTCTCCGGTGAGCAGATGGTAACCGGACACGGATCGCGCGCTGGCGACCAGAACGACGTCGCCGCTGATCACGGGATGAAAGGCCAGACGACGGGCCGGTTGCGTGACGGCGCGGGCCGCGACGCCGTCCGGTGAATCGGCCTTCTTGCCGCTGGCAAGCAGGACGCGCCAGGCCGCGCCGTCGGCCCAGAGACGCGCGTTGAGCGACAATGGCACACGCTGGTTGCGCGTTGCATCGCAGCCGAAACTATGCCAGGCGTTCCTTTGACTGGATCGATCTTCCTCGATCTGATCAATTGCTTGCTTGATTATGCCGGCAAGCAGACCTTGCTTGCCGGCAAACCTGGCCAGAATCTTGCCATGTCGTTTCTCGAAATGTCGCCATTCTGCTCGAGCGCGAACAAAGTCGCGGTCATGAGCCAGCGCCAGTATCTGCCGGGCCTGGGCTCGGGCTTGCGTGGCGTCGTCGGCCGGATAAGTCAGCCGCCCGGATCGGTCATTCACGGCAGAGGGCAGGTCGGCCAGCAGGCCCCACCATTGTCCGGCGCGGGCGAAGTCGCCGTTCTCGAATGCGATGTCGCCGAGCAACACCAGCGCTTTCTCGGCTGGGTCGCTGCAAAAATGGTCGCTAACAAGGCGCCGCCATGCCTCCAGGTTCTGGTTTTCTTGACCATCGCGAAACAGGTTGTTCACCAGGTTCTTGACGCGCTTGTTGTAAAGTGCGCGAACCCAGGCGGGCGCGGCGGCGATGCGCTGATGGCAGAGCATTCGGGCCTGGACGCTGCGCACGGTCGCCGTGCTCGGCGCTTCCTCCACGACAACGAGCCTGTCCCCCTCGTCGTAAATGATGCGCTGATACTCCTCCAGAGCTTTGGGCCATTGCTGGCGCTGTGCATTGACAAGGACGGGGCCCAGATTCGGCAATCCCAGGCCGGCGGCGCTACCGACGGCGGCGATGATTTCCTCAGGATCCGGCTCCGGCCGCACCAATCGATCCGCCGCCGCCAGCCGCAACGCGGTTTCCTTGCTCTCTGCTGGCAAGCCAGCGCGCCGCTGCGGAGTGTCCTGCGCGGAGGCGACAGTTGCGAGAAGCAGGATAAGAACGCAGACTGCTAACCGCTGGCCTGACGCGGGTGCGCGCAACTGCAAGCGGTCGGCGATCTGGCTGTCTGCATTCATCAATCTGCAGCTTGAAATCTTCATGTGAATCATTGCGGCCGCGATGACTGTTGCACGAGCCAGCCGAGGGTGAAGATGGCCATGCCGACGGCAGCGAGTAACAAGAAGTCCTTGAGATCCAGCTTCTCAAGAACATTGCCGGCGATCGCGAACGGCACGACGATCATACCAACGACCTGCAAGAATCGGCCAAACTTGTAAAGCATGATCGTTCCGTCAACTTGCGTTGCCGGGCTGCCTGCCATCACTGCGGGCTCGGACCATGGCGGCGACCCGGCTTGACAACCACCGTCAGGAACCTAGAAAAATTTTAGCAGCGTCCTGCGGCGATTAGCGGGCGGCGACTGCGTGGCGGAGGAACCCACTCGTGCGATTGGCTCCCGTTGTTCTCAAGAGCTTGCCGGTTTGCCTGGCTGTCACGTTGTCCATACTGCTTGGCGGTTGCACCAGCGACACCTATTCCGACGCAATTCGCTACCTGGTCCGCACCGATCCGTTGGTGATGGACGCCGAGAATCTAGGCCCGGAGCGGCCTGAACCAGATCGTCCAGGCCAGCTGCCGCTCATGTCGGCCAAGGATCTTCTCGAACTCCCTAATCCTTTCTATCAGAATTTGGCCGACGCGGAGAAAGCCAACCTCGTCAAGACCGGCAAACTGCGCGATCCCAACTTGCTGACTGCCGTGGACCGCAAGAATCTGCAAGCGAATCTCGACCAGTTTTTCGGCAGCCGGCCCAACCGTCCGCGGCCCGGCGTCGACTCGGAGGCCATCAGGAAGCTCCGTCTCGATGAGCAGACGCTTGCGAAGGGAAGCGCTCTGTACCGCGTGCAGTGCCTGCACTGCCATGGCGTCACCGGAAACGGGCGAGGGCCGACCTCGCGCTGGGTCAATCCGCATCCCCGCGATTACCGCCAGGGGCTTTTCAAGTTCCAGTCGATCGACCAGGTCGCTGGCATCCGCAAGCCGAGCCGCGATGATCTCATGCGAACGCTGGTACGGGGAGTTGAGGGCACGTCCATGCCGTCGTTCGGTCTGCTGAACCACGAGGACCTGGAACTGCTGGTCAGCTATGTGATCCACCTGAGCATTCGCGGCGAGACGGAGTTTCAGACGCTGAAGAACGCCTACGACTACAAGGTGGAGGCCAATGCCCTGGTGCCGCGCAGCTCCAGCGAGCCGCTGGACACCATTGAGAGCTTTGTGGCGAAACTCGGCAAGGATTGGGTGGACGCGCAAGACAAGGCAATCGTCATCGAGCCAAAGGACGACGATCCCAAGTCAAGAGCGGAGTCGGTCCATCGAGGCCATGCCCTGTTCATGGCGGAAGATGCATTGCTGACCAAAGCGTTTCCGGCGGCCAAGGCGGCCGATCTCAACAACCTCAAAGGCGCAAGTTGCGTGAAGTGCCACAAGGACTTCGGCCGGCAAGCGAATTTCAAGTTCGATTCCTGGGGAACGCTGGTGCGAGCCGCAAACTTGACCACGGGGAATTACCGCGGCGGCAGCCGACCCGTGGACCTGTACTTTCGCGTCCATTCCGGCATCAACGGCTCCGGCATGGTGGCGTTTGGCTCGATCCTGAAGAGCGAGCAGATCTGGGACGTGGTCAATTTCGTGCGGTTGTTGCCCTATCCAGAAATGCTACGAAAGGAGTTCGGCATCAATATCAGGTGATGATTCGCAGGACGGGCCGGCGAGCCTGTCCGGACAGCCTAAAAGGCCGTCCTTCAAGGTTTCGTTTCTTGGAGATGCGCGTGGGAAAGTGGTGGAGCGCATTGTTCGGCATCGTGATGCTGGCGTGCCTGGGCATGTTTATGGTTGCCCCCTTCGTGCCGACATGGTGGCTGCCCGAGGGGGTGTCCACGCACTCCGGCCAGGTCGATGCTCTTTTCTACATCATCCTGTACATCACCGGCTTCTTCTTCGTGCTGACCGAAGCGCTGCTCGTCTATTTCATGTACAAGTACGCGGGGCAGCCAGGGACGACACCGCGGCCGACAGAACCGGCCGCGCAAGGCGGATTCTACGCCATGCTGCACCGCTGGTTCCCGGACGCTCACCGCGTCGAGGTGGCCTGGACCATCGTGCCCGCGCTCATCTTGCTTTTCATCGCTTTCGCCCAGGTGCCAACCTGGCTGGAGATCAAGGACCGCTCGCGCAAGCCGGCGATCGGCGGCGAGAAAACACCGATCCAATGCCACGTCTCGGCGCGTCAGTTCGAATGGCGTGTCCGCTACCCCAGCTCGCAACGCCTCCGTAACTGGCAAACCTTCACGACCAACGAGAAGACCATCGCGGATTTCAAGTCGTTTGCCAGCTTCGATGGCGCGAAACCACGGCACCCGCATCTGGACGATGTGCCCGTAGTCAACGAGGTTCATACCTGGAAAGGGCAAACGATCCTGGTCCAGCTCAACACCATCGACGTGATCCACAGCTTCAACGTGCCGCACATGCGCGTCAAGCAGGATGCCTTGCCGGGTCGGACGATTCCAGTGTGGTTCACGCCGACGAAGGCCAACACGCGCTATAATGAGGAAACAAAACGCTGGGAGGACGCCTTCAACTTTACCACCGGCAAGCCGGACATGGGCTACCGCTGGGAAATCGCCTGTGCCGAACTATGCGGCTGGGGCCACCATCGCATGATCGGCCGCATCTACGTCCATGAAAACAAGGCCGACTTCTACCGGTGGCTCGAACACGTGGAACAAAGCCAGGCGCCGCCCACGAAGCCGCAGCAAAAGGTAGCGGCGCGCTGAAACAATTGAGATTTGCGATGGAAGGAACGAGAGATGAGCAGCAGTCAGTTGCATGTCGGTGAAGTTCATGCCCATGAGCACCATGAGCTGAGCTTCATCCACAAGTACATATTTTCGACCGATCACAAGATCATCGGCATTCAGTTTCTGTTCACGACGTTGCTTTTCCTGGTGCTGGGCGGAGCGCTGGCGTTGCTGGTGCGAACGCAACTGGCCTGGCCGCACGCCGAATTGCCGTGGATCAGCTCCTGGTTCCTGGAGTCCAACGGCGGCCGCATGACGGAGTCGTTTTACAACATGCTGTTCAGCATGCACGCCTCGGTCATGATCTTCTTCGTCATCATCCCGCTGCTGGCGGGCGCCTTCGGCAACTTCACCATTCCGCTGATGATCGGCGCGCCGGACATGGCGTTCCCGAAGCTGAACATGCTGTCGTACTGGTTCATGTGGCCGGCGTTCATCCTGATCCTCGTGAGCTTCTTTGCGGAAGGCGGGGCGCCCGCTGCCGGCTGGACATCGTATCCCACGCTCGCCAGTTCCTCCATGCCCGCCGGCCAGGGGTTTGATTCGCCGGCGGCGCCGAACTCCGGTCACGGGCAAATCTTCTGGCTGCTGTCGCTGCTCTTCGTCGGCGTTTCCTCCATGATGGGGTCGGTCAACTACATCACCACCATCATCAACATGCGCTCTCCAGGCATGACGCTCTACCGCATGCCCATGACCATCTGGGCCCTGTTCATCACCGCCATCCTGCAAGCCTTTGCCTTGCCGGTCCTGACCGTGGCGTTGATCCTGCAATCGCTTGACAAGCTGCTGGGAACGACGTTTTTTCTGCCGCCTGCTGGACTGGAATTCGCCAACTGGGAAACCGGGCCGGGCGGTGGACAGCCGCTGCTCTGGCAACATTTGTTCTGGTTTTACTCCCACCCGGCCGTGTACATCATGATCCTGCCGGCGATGGGCATGGTTTCCGATATCATCAGTACCTTCGCCCGGCGGGCGCTGTTCGGCTACCGGGCCATGATTCTCTCGATTGCCGGCATCGCCGGCCTGGGCTTCATCGTCTGGGGCCATCACATGTTTCAGAGCGGCATGGACCCACGCCTGGGCACCGGCTTCATGATCGCCACCATCATGATTGCTCTTCCCTCGGCCATCAAGACATTTAACTGGCTGGCCACCGTCTATCGCGGCAATGTCCAGTACACGGCGGCGATGCTGTTCGCTCTGGCCTTCGTTGCCATGTTCATCATCGGCGGGCTATCCGGCATCTTCATGGCCGCAACGCCCGTGGACATCTACATCCACGACACCTATTTCATTGTGGCCCACTTGCACTATGTGCTCTTCTCCAGCAGCTTGCTGGGCATCTTTGCAGGCATCTACTACTGGTTCCCGAAAATGTTCGGCCGGCTAATGAATGAGTCGCTGGGCAAGTTGCACTTCACGCTGACTTTCATCTTCCTCAACGGCCTGTTTTTCCCGATGCACATTCTCGGAGTTGCAGGCCTGCGCCGCCGCATACCGGATATCACCAATGCCGTGCTGGAGAGCCCGCTGGTTTCGCTCAATCAATTCATGACGCTGTGCGCCTTTGCCCTCGGCGTATCGCAGTTCATTTTCATCTACAACTTTTTCTACAGTCTGTTTCGCGGTGAAGTCTCCGGGCGCAATCCGTGGCACAGCAATACTCTGGAATGGGTCGCCCCGTCGCCGCCGGGACACGGTAACTTCGAGACCATTCCTGTCGTCCATCGCTGGCCTTACGATTACGGCGACTACGGGAGTATCGACCACTTGAAGCAGACCGATCCTCCCGATCCCAGCCACCCGAGCGGACAACACCATTAACCAGTTTCCAGCTTGTTCCTCTGTGTTTTTGATTGCTCGTACTGTCACATGATCTCGCCGAAATCCGAACCGTTGACCTCTCGCTGGCTGCACCGCTGGGCGCAGTTCACGGTGCTGGCCACGTTCGCGCTGCTGTTTCTCGGCTCGGTGGTGACGACGTTTCGCGTCGGCATGGCAGACCCGATCTGGCCGACGTATCCGTGGCACTTGCTCCTGATCTCCTGGGAGGAGCCAAGCCCCGGCTTCATCGTCGAGCATGCCCATCGCGCCGCGGGCTATATCGTGGGCTGCTGCGTGATCGTGCTGGCTGTCTGGATTGCCATGAAGGATTCGCGACGCTCGGTGCGCTGGCTGGGCTGGCTGGCACTGGCCAGCGTGATCTTGCAGGGTGTCCTGGGTGGAATCCGCGTGCGTTACCACGCGATTCTGGGGCCGACACTGGCGTTGTTCCACGGTTGCTTTCCACAGGTTGTCCTGGGATTGCTAATCAGTCTGGCCGTGCTGACTTCGCCACGCTGGCTCGCAGGGCAACCGCGTACGGGTGATGGCAGAGCACAACATTGGGCGATCGGCGTCGTCGGACTGATCTTCGCGCAGATCACTCTGGGCGCCGTATTGCGACATACCGGTTCTGGGCTGGGACAGCGCGGGCATCTGCTGTTCGCCTTTGCGCTAGTCCTGGCGGTCGCGTGGCTCTGGAAACTGGCCCTGGAGGAACCGGATCGCGCCCTGCTGGTGCCCGTGGCGGTACTCGCAGCAGCGCTTGCCATTCAGATCCTTCTTGGTGTCGAGGCCTGGATC
Source organism: Planctomycetota bacterium (assembly GCA_016873095.1). GTDB lineage: Bacteria > Planctomycetota > Planctomycetia > Gemmatales > Gemmataceae > VGYC01. The sequence continues at coordinate 18,228 of VGYC01000110.1, forward strand.
GGCAAGTTCGTCAATCAGCCGCCACTGGAGGAGCAGCAGATCTCCGCGGGCCAGGCCGCATTGCGAACAGTGCACGTGCTCATGGGTTACGTAGTGCTATCGGCCGGGATTATTGTCGCGTGGAAGAGTCACCGGCAATTGGCGACCGAGGCGGGATGGCAGGCGTCCGGCAACCTGGAGGGCGCTGCATGAAACTGCTGGAAACAATCGGTCTTGCCTCGCGCGTTGATTCACCGCTCCTTCAGTCACCGGTCCTGGTGGAGGCTAGCTGTCTTCAGGACGGCCTTGGAGAGCCGTCCTGCGTGGCGCTGAGCCCTTCGCGCACGCGATTCGCCGACTATCTGGAATTGACCAAGCCGCGCATTGCTGTGCTCGTGCTGTTCACCGTCGCAGCCGGGGCGTTGCTGGGCAGCCGCTCGGCCATCGACCTGACGATTTTCCTGCACACCCTTATCGGCACCGCCTTGGTGGCGGCAGGGGCCAGTGTCCTCAATCAATTGCTGGAACGGCATGCGGACGCAATGATGCGGCGGACGGAGAATCGCCCGTTGCCCGCCGGGCGCATCCAACCGCTGGAAGCGTTACTCTTCGGCGCCGGCCTTGGTGGCGGCGGCCTTGTCTACCTCATGCTGCTGGTCCGCCATCCGTTGCCGATGCTGATCGCCGGTATCACGTTCGTGAGCTACGTCCTTGTGTACACGCCATTGAAGCGGATCACGACGCTGAACACGCTGGTCGGTGCGGTCCCGGGCGCCTTGCCGCCGCTCATCGGCTGGACGGCGGCTGGTGGCGAACTGGGCACGGAGGCGGCCGTGCTTTTCCTCATTCTCTTCCTCTGGCAAGTGCCCCACTTCCTGGCCATCGCCTGGATCTATCGCGACGACTATGCCCGCGCCAGATTGTGGATGCTGCCCGTGGCCGATCTTAACGGCGGCATGACCGGCCGGCAAATGACCGCCTATGCGTTTGCCCTCATCCCCGCCACGCTGTGCTGGGGTGCCCTGTCGTCGGCCGGCGTCGGCTTCATGCTCGCCGCGCAGATTCTTGGCGTCGCCTTTCTGTGGAGCGCCATCGGTTTCCTTCGGCAGCGATCCACCTCAAGCGCCAGGCGGGTCCTGCACCTGTCGCTCGTCTACTTGCCCGCGGTCCTTACCCTGCTGCTGGTGCAACGAGCCCTTAACTGACCTCAACCCATCGACAAACCATCGACAACGGACAAGATAATGGAACACGCCGTCAGCGATGAAAAACAGGCTCACATGGGATTGCCATTGCCAAACGGCAAGCTGGCCATGTGGCTCTTCCTCGTGACCGAGATCATGTTCTTCACTGCGCTCATCGGCACGTACCTGCTCATCCGCATGGGCATGCCGACGCAAAGCCAGCCTTGGCCCGGCCCCAAGGACGTGCACCTCGTAGAGGCCATCGGCGCCTTTAATACGTTTGTGCTGATCTGCAGCAGCTTGACAGTCGTGCTCGCCCACTGGTCGCTGCACACCAACGATGTCCGCAAGGCGACCATGTACATGGGCATCACGCTGGCGCTGGGATGCGTGTTTCTTGTCGTCAAGGCGTTCGAGTACAAGTCAAAGATCGACCACCAGATTCTCCCCGGCCGTGTCTTCGAAAAGCTCGACGGCCCCACTGGCTACCGCTTCTACCGTACTGTCGAGGAGCAGCTCAAGCATATCGTCGAAGGGCATGCGCATGCATCGGAAAAGGCCCGGGAAGCGTGCCGGAAGCTGCTCGACGAACTGCCCAGGCTAAGCCCCAAGGAGATCAATCTGCGCATCGCCGGCAGCAAGAAGGTCAAGGAATGCGACATGCCGAGCGGCGCCAGCAAGGAAGTCACGGGCATCCTTGAGGAGTTCCACGACGAGGACTTGCACCTTTCCCACTCGATACCGTTCGGCAACATGTGGGCATCGTGCTACTTCGCGATGACCGGTTTCCATGCCCTGCACGTGCTGGGAGGGCTGGTGGTCTTCGGCGTCATTCTCATCATGGCCTGGATGGGCAAGTTCGGCGTTCAGCATCTGAACCTGGTCGAGTACACTGGACTGTACTGGCACTTTGTCGATATTGTGTGGATCTTCTTGTTCCCGCTGCTGTACCTCGTTTAAATGACCGATTGCAGCCTGGCGTCATTGGGCGCCACGCCGCGAGCGGTGGTTGAGGAGCGTGATTCCATGTCCGAGCCGCACGCGAATGGCGACGCCCACGCCGCTCCTGATTTCCAGACGTACATCTACGTCTTCCTGGCGCTGGCGATTTGCACGATCTTGTCGTTCGCCGTCTACGGCGTTCTTGAAGGCATGGCTGCCGCAGGAATCATCATGATCGTGGCCGTCATCAAGGCCGCCCTCGTCATCTGGATCTTCATGCATGTCAAGTTTGACTGGCCGCGCATTTATTTCCTCATCGTGCCCGTCCTCATCCTTGGCGTGATGATGATGTTCGTGCTCCTGCCCGATATCGTCATTGCCTGGCATCAATGAACAAGCTGCCGAACAGAAGTGATTGGTTGAACTGGTCTTGGATGGTTGGCCCATGGCTTCGCGTGGACCTGGCTGGGCGTTGCCAATTCTGGAACAAGCTACGTGGGCATGGACGCCAAACATTGCTGGCCCTGTGCGCCGTGATCCTGTCCGCCGCCGACTGGACGCCGACAGCATCGCTCTACTCCGATTTTCCGGCGTCCGTGGCCCCGTTCTCCCTGACCGAACGCAGCGGCCGCACCGTCACGCTGGACGACCTCAAGGCCAAGGTCTGGGTCGCGCACTTCTTCTTCCGCTGCTGCTCGCAAGGCTGTGCCGAGACCACGGCGGCCATGGCGCGGTTGCAAGACGCCTTCGCCCGTGATCCGAATGTCGTCCTCGTCAGCTTCACGCTGGACCCGGAAAACGACACGGCCGAGGAATTGCAAAGCTACGCCGCCGAGCACGGGGCCGATGCCGAGCGCTGGCTGTTCCTCACGGGACCGCGGCAGACGATCCATGACCTGGTCCGCGCTTCGTTTCTGCATTCCGTGGAGACCAAGGACAATGTCAGCCGCGACAAGAGCATCAGCCACACATTTAACCTGTTTGTCGTCGATGGCGATGGCAGGGTGCGTGGCTACGCCGACGGCAAGTCAGCCGAGAGCATCGATCGTCTGGCGGCACGCGTCCGCGAGTTGACCAGGCCGCCGCTCATCTATCCGACGATCAACGCTGTTCTCAACGGCGTGGCCGGCGTCTTGTTGATCGCCGGCTACATCGCCATCCGCCGCCGCCGGGAGATCCTGCACAAGGCAATCATGCTCTCCGCCCTGTTTGTGTCCATGGTGTTTCTCGCGTTTTACCTCTACTATCACCTGGTGATCCTGAAGGGCCATTCGGTCCCGTTCCAGGGCGAGGGCTGGGTTCGGCCGCTGTACTTCGTCATTCTCATCTCGCACATCGCCCTTGCCCCGATCGTGGCGATCATGGCGCTCGCAACAACCTTCCTGGGCCTCAAGAACCGCCGCGACCATCATCGCCGTCTGGCACGCTGGACCTGGCCACTATGGATGTACGTCTCGGTCACCGGCGTCATGGTCTACGTCATGCTCTACCACCTCGCGTAGATGCACGTGCCCCAACCGGTTGCCCCCCCGCTTGCGGTTTCGCGTGCAGACTCCTATCCTGAACCCGGCCCAACAATTGCAAGGATCAACCATGCGAACTCTTGTGTTGCTTGCTTTGGTGTTGCTCTTCCCCGTCGTCGCGACTGTCGCGGCCGACAAGGATTCGCCTCTCTGGGTCGTCTACCAGGGGGGCGAGGGGCCGGGCAAGGGCAAGCACATCGTTCTGGTCAGCGGCGACGAGGAGTATCGCTCCGAGGAGACTCTGCCCCAGCTTGGCAAGATCCTCGCCAAACGCCATGGCTTCAAGTGCACCGTCCTGTTCGCCATCGACCCGAAGACCGGACTTATCAACCCGGACGTCACCAACCCCGGACTCGAAGCCCTCAAGGATGCCGATTTGATGGTGCTGTTCACACGCATGCGCAACCTGCCGGACGAGCAGATGAAGCACATCGTGGACTACGTCAATTCGCAGAAGCCGATCGTCGCCCTGCGGACCGCGACGCATGCCTTCGCGCTCAGGAGCAAGACCTATCACGACTACGACTGGCAGAACAAGGGCGGCTTCGGCCGCAAGGTGCTGGGCGACACCTGGGTCAGCCACTGGGGTCATCACGGCAAGGAGAGCACGCGCGGCATCATCGCTCCCGAGCAGGGGGAGCATCCCATCCTGAAGGGCATCAAGGACGGCGACATCTGGGGCCCGACCGATGTCTACGAGGTCCGCCTGCCCAAGGAGTGCGTCCCGCTCGTGCTCGGCCAGGTGGTCGCCGGCATGAAGCCGTCCGACCCGCCGGTCAAGGGCAAGAAGAACGAGCCGATGATCCCCGTCGCCTGGACCAAGCAAAGGAAGACGGACACCGGCAAGCCGGCCCGCGTCTTCACCACGACCATGGGCTCTTCGACCGACTTCGAGAGTCCCGGGCTGCGGCGACTGCTGGTCAACGCCTGCTACTGGGCCCTGCTCATGGACAACGACATCCCGGCCGCCAGCAACGTGGACATCGTCGGCACGTTTCGCCCACGTCCGTTCAGCTTCGGCGGCTACGAGAAGGGCAAACGGCCGGCGGATCATGAGCTCAAGTAGGATAGCGTCTGCGCGGCAAAGATTCGTCCAGAATTCGTCCAGAAACCGACATATACCCCCTCGGCGCATTCCATGCGCCAAGAAGTCGTTGGCCAACGCCCTACCCCCATGTGGCCGGTAACTCGTCGTAACTTCTCAATAACCCTGGGTAAGGTGGCGATGGGTTGCATTGCGCCTGCGAGTTTTGCACACGCGCACAGCCATTGAGGCCCCCCCTTCACTGCCGGCACGGCATCCTGCTGTTGTGGCCGTTCACGCTTGTCACGAACCCAGCGCGAGCACTTGCCGCATCTGGTCGAGGCCGAGGCAACCCTCGGGGTGCAGGATCTTGGCGAGCCGGGTCAGGTTGCGGATTTGCCGGCCATTCACCTTCGCCGCCGCCAACTCGTCGAACTCATCCTCAGTCAGCTTCAGGCCGGCGGCAACGAACATCGTTCGCCAGATGACGGCCCGGGCCCGTTGGTCCAGGTCAGGATATATCAACTTCAGCATCACGCGGCTCATCACGGCGTGATCGAGCGCATCCGGCCGATTCGTCGTCAGGAACAGGATTCCCTGGTAGTAATCCAGCAGCCGCAGGAAGCAGCCGACGATGGCCGAGCGCTCCAGATCGTTGTTGCGATGGGCAAGAAAGATCTCGCATTCATCGAACTGCAGGACGGCATTCCAGCGAGCCACACGCGTGAAGACGCGGCGCAGGTTCTCCTCGACGAGAGCGACATTGGTGCCCAGCTCACCCAGCTCGAGAACATACAGCGGTCGTTCCGTTTGCTCGGCGTAGACCTCGGCCGTGAGCGTCTTGCCGACGCCTGGGCTGCCACAGGCGAGAACGACGACGCCGCCGTGCTTGCCGCGGATCAGGTCGCCGAACAGTTTCTCCACGGGCGTCGTGAAGACCCGTGTCAGGATGTGCATCATGTCCGCAGGCAAGTGCAGCTTGGACATCGCCTCCTGCTCATACTCGTAGGCGGCCATGTCTTCCACGTCCACGTAGACATAGGACTTGAAGTCCATGCTGAAGACGCGCACGAACGGCAAGCGGCTCGAGTTTTCTGAGACCTGGCCGGAGGGCGTGTAATAGTTGCGCTCATTCTCCACGACCTCGAGCTCCGGCTCGATCACGCCCTTGCGCGGCAGGTCCGGCGTGCCCAGGGCCCGCGTCTCGAAGCCGGTCCACCAGAACAGTTTCTCCGCGACGACGACGGAGCCGAAGATCAGGGCCTGCTTGCCGACCTCGCGAGCCAGTCGCTCGGCGCGGACCAGCTTGAGATTGAAATCGCCGGGCCGCGTCTGGATGGCGCGCAGACCGAAATGATTGAGAATGTCGCGAACGCTCCGGGAGCGCCGCTCGCCGTTGTCGTCGAGAAACAGCACGCGCGAGACGGCGTGATGCATGTCAAAATGCCGTTCGCACATGGTGATCGCGCCATGCAGCGCCACACGCGTCTTCTTGTCGTAGTCCTGGAAAAAATTGATGTGCATCACGACCGGATACCAGCGGCCGTTCAGGAACATCTCGCAGTTGGGCGCCTGCATGCCCAGGAGCGCGAACGACGACCCGAACTCGACAGGCGTGCCCACAGGCGTGTCGTAGATCTTGTCGCGATCGACGTCGGCGGCGCTCATGCCGTGCACGTGCATGATGACGGCGGCCCGCTGATTGGCGGTCAAGCGATGATCGTCGAGCAGCGAACGCAGGAAGGCCACCGGCAGCTCGCCGACGTTGACATGGCATTGTCCCTTGCCCTCGGGGCCCTTGCCGTCGGTGCGGAGCACCTTGTCCACGGCCGTGCGCTCCGCGGCGCTGAGGATGCTGCGCTCCCTGGTGCTTTCGAGCACTTCACGCTTGATTTGCAGTCGTGCCATGACACGGCTCCCGTTTGGCCCGAAACTCACAACCAGCCGGCGCGGCCCGGCTGGAACAGTAAGAAAAAGACGCGGCCCGCGTTGAAAGGTTCATTACAGCGTCGCGCGTCATGTTTCCTGGTCCCGTTGCAGCTTCTTCGGCATCCCTGACGACAATGGGTGCAGACTTGCGCTGTGCTGCGGTCGACTGTTCTGCTAGCTGGCAATCGTTGAGGTACAGGAGGAAATGACGCTGGAGAATCGGGCCATCGGCCTGCTTGCTCGAGCTTCGGATGCGCGCGCAATGGTTGTCGCCACAGACGCTGGCGCTTGCCGCCCCGGCCGCAACATGCGCGCGGCGCTCCGGCGGTTGTCCCGTAGGGCCCCGGATGAGATC
>VGYC01000111.1 GCA_016873095.1 Planctomycetota bacterium
CACTGCCGCAGCAACCGCCGCCAAAACCGCTCCTTGCTACCCCGTCGCTGATTTGTTGTGGACATGGCCACCTCCTTTGCGGAGATTAGACCATGTCAGTCAAGAACGCGGTTGGCCGGACGGACACGCTTTTCGCATGGTCAGTTTTACATTGTAGTTGAAGTCCTCGGCTATTCCCGATGAAAACTGGTCCTTGGCCCGGAACCAGTTGAGGATCAGCTCATCATGGCATCATGGCGCCGCAGCGTACGGGCCACTTTCTTCATCGGCTCCAGCCGGGAACTCTGCACGCGCGTCGTCCAATGCTTCAAGAAGCGCCTTGCCCAACCCGCACTTCGATATTCCCAAAACGGGTGGAACTCTTCCCTCAGCAAGTAGCCCCGCACCGTCTGCGGATTGTACTGAAAGATCTTTTTCAGGTTGACCCGCTGGTCCTTGGTCAGGTTCCACACAAGTTTCAGCCACCACACCGACTATGCATGCGCTTGGCTTCCCCCGGCCCGACGCGGTGGCGAAAGCAATCCAGAGACGAAGATAGCGAGCCAGCGCGGACATCGGCAGGGACACTCCTGCATTCGGCCGGATGAGCAGCGGACGCTGCTATCATATGATTCGTGCGGCGTCGGGTTCGGGAGAGCAAGTTGCCGGCCAAATCGGGGTGGTTCATTTTTTCGGCAACTCCTCCCAGCCGACATATCAAGCCTGGGTTGCGGCCAACTCCATGTTTAGAGGAGCCCGCCGCCGAACCCGTATCATTGTCCGTGCCCCTGACACACGCGGAACCTGGCCGACCAGGCCAGCGCGTGCCTTAACAAATTGGCAGTCAACCAGTTGCGACGACGAGTGGTCGGCCACATGGGGGTGGGGCGTTGGCCGGCAACTCTTGCCCAGCCTTCAAGATGGGTTGCGGCCAACTCCATGTTTCGTGAAGCTCGGCAAGCAGCTTGAAGCTCGAGGCGGGACCGACTCGTCCCACCCGTGATCTGTCGGAGGGCGGCACAGCGGCGCAATAGGATTGGACACAACATCAGGAAACTGCTAGACTTACCTGCCTGCCGGGGCCAATGCTGGCCACCTGCCTGAGCCTCGCCTTCACGAGTCCGAAACACAAGGGGGCATCGCGATGCTGAATCTGCTTGGCGCTTCGCAGCGTTTTTGCGACGGTCTGAACCGCCGCAGCTTTCTGAAGATCGGTGCCTTTGGCACCGGCCTGGCTCTTTCCGACATGCTGCGGCTGCGGGCGCAGGCCAGCGCCGGCGGCGGGGCTGCCACGACCTCGCCCAAGGCAGCGATCATGATCTTCCTGCCGGGAGGACCGTCGCACCTGGACATGTGGGATCTCAAGCCGGAGGCCCCGGCCGAGTATCGCGGCGAATTCCGGCCCATCGCCACCAACGTCCCCGGCATTCAGATTTGCGAGCACATGCCCCGGCAAGCCCGCATCTTCGACAAGCTGGCCGTGGTTCGCTCCCTGGTCTCCGTCGGCGAGCATTCCGACTCGGAGTGCATGACCGGCTACAGCGAGCAGATCAATCGCAGCGCCAGCCATCCGTCGTTCGGCGCCGTGCTGTCGCGGCTGCGCGGCAATGACCAGCCCGAGATCCCCGCCTTCGTCAGCCTGCGTGGCCAGACGATCGGTTGCGAGCCAGGCTTCCTTGGCGTTGCCAATCGCGCCTTCACGCCGGACGGCGCCGGCCTGTCGAACCTGACCCAGAATCCCGATGTGAATTCCCGCCGCGGTTCGGACCGCCGCAACCTGTTGTCCCGTTTCGACTCGGTCCGCCGCGACATCGACGCCAGCGGCACGATGCGCGGCCTGGACGCGTTCACCACCCGCGCCTTCGACATGATCGCCTCGGGCACGACCCGCCGCGCCCTTGACCTCGACCGCGAAGACCCGCGCTCGCGCGACCGCTATCGTGGCATCGAGCAGTTCCTGACCGCTCGTCGCCTGATCGAGGCCGGCGTCGGCTGCGTCACGCTCGGCTACGGCGGCTGGGACACGCACTCGGAGAACTTCATGACGCTTCGCCGCCAGCTCCCCGAACTGGATCGCGGCATCGCCAACCTGATCGAGGACCTGCATGATCGCGGCATGGACCGCGACGTGGTCACCGTGGTGTGGGGCGAGTTCGGGCGCACGCCGCGCATCGGCGATGTCACGGCCGACGGCCGTGGCCACTGGCCGCCAGTCATGTCCGCCCTGGTCGCCGGCGGCGGGCTGCGCATGGGCCAGGCCATCGGCTCCTCCAACGCCCGTGGCGAACTGCCGCGCGACCGCCGCTGCACGCCGTCGCAACTCCTCAGCACCATCTACCGCGCCATCAATGTCGATCCGTCGCAAACATTCCCGAACCAGACCGGCCGCCCGATGTATGTCCTGGAAGATCGCGACCCGATCAGTGAGCTGCTGTAGACCTGTTGATAAAGAGATAGACTGACGCAGGGGCCGGAGAGCGACTTCCGGCCCCTGTTTCTTTTCGTAAGCGGATCATCCCGCCGGCCTTCCGGGCATTTTATTCGTCATGCGCCCTGCTGCGATATGATCGACGACAGGGTGGATACTTCCGGGGGGTTGTGCATGCTCAGTTTACTGGGGCCCGTAGGCAAGCCGTGCAGCAGCGCGACACGGCGGGAATTGCTGCGAGTTGGCGGCCGGTCGCTGTTCGGCGGACTGACGTGGCCGCAACTGTTGCGCGCTCGCGGAAGCAGGCCGGCGCGGCACGACGGCCGCTCCAGATCGGTCATCATGTTCGATTTGCATGGCGGACCAAGCCATATGGACATGTTTGACATGAAGCCGAACGCCCCGGCCGAGATACGTGGCGAATTTCAGCCGATCGCCACATCAGGGCCCGGACTACAGATTTGCGAGCATTTGCCCAATCTGGCAAGACTCATGCACAAGGCGTGCTTGATCCGCACTTTCACTCATGGCTTCAACGCGCACCAACCATTGCCGTTCATGACCGGCTACACCGACGGCACTTTTCTCAGTGAGGCCGGGCCGACCGATCCGCCGAATATCGGAGCGGTGTGCCAGTACCTGGGCCGCGGGCCAGCCAACATGCCTGGAGCGGTGTGTTTGCCTTGTTATCCCGGCTGGGGTGAGGGCTGGAAATGGCGCGGACCGTACGGGGGGTTTCTGGGCCGGCAATATGATCCACTGTTTGCTCGCTGCCAGCCGACTTTCGAGCGCTTGCCAAGACGCGATGCCTACGATCCGGTCATGCCCCTGGGCGAGCCATTATTGCCCAGTCTCGATCCCCCTTTCGAGGTTACCCCGATTCGCCTGGACGGCAGGCGGCGACTGCTGACCCAGGTCGACGATGCCGTTGCGGCACTGTCAACTGCACGGCCGCCGCGTTCAGCGATGGAAGAAATGGACCGAATGCGGCAGCGTGCCATGGCAATGCTCACGTCCGGACGCACGCGCGCGGCTTTCGACCTGTCGCAGGAATCAGATCGGCTGCGCGACCGCTACGGGCGTAACCTCTACGCATCCAGTGTGCTCATCGCGCGCCGACTGGTCGAAGCGGGCGTTCCGTTTGTCAGCGTCCACCAGGAAATCTTCGGCAGGAACGGACACGCTTACGACACGCACATGAACAATTTCGGCATGTTGCGGGACTTCACCTTGCCCCTTCTGGACCGGTGCATCCCCGCACTGGTGCAGGACCTTGACGACCGGGGATTGCTGGAATCAACGCTGGTAGTGGTGATGGGCGAGATGGGTCGTACGCCACGCGTCAACGACGAGGCAGGCCGCGACCACTGGCCGCAATGTGGTTTCAGCTTGCTTTTCGGCGGTGGCACGCGCCCTGGGACAGTCTACGGTCAAAGCGATCGCATCGCCGCCTATCCGGTCAGCCAGCCGGTCTCGCCGGGAGATTTTGTCGCCACCATCTATCATCTGCTCGGCATCGATCCACACCTGATGCTGCCTGATCACCAGGGCCGGCCTATTCCAATCGCCCACGGTGGCAACCCGATTCACGACGTGATCGCGTGAAACTGGCTGGCACCGGATAGCAATCCTGTAGCTGCCATCATCGCTCGTCCGGCGTTCATCGGACAAGGGATCATCTGCCGTCCATTGTGAACATGAGCGCGAGCGTGGCCCAAGCTGTGGCCCAGTGCTGTGAGGTCGGGAGGACGCGGGATCTGTGGCGGGCGAGAGTGCTCTTCGTGGACCATGAGCCGTCCTTGTTTTGGGTTCGCAGCAGGTAGTCGCGGCCACGGCGGATCGCCATGTCGTCAGCGGCGAGTCCGGAGCGCGTGAAGGCGTAGAGCGCGAGGCCGGTGCCGAAGGCGTCGCTGGGATCTGCGTGGAGCCAGCCCCAGCCGCCATCGTCATGCTGAAGCTTGCGAAGCTGCGCGAGCAGCGCGTCAGCCTTCTTCTTGTCGCTGGTGCGTTCGACGAGCCAGCGAGTCAGCCACCATTCGGTGCTCTTGCCAGGCGGTAGGTTGGCCACGTACTTGATGGCACGGCGGCGCGCATCTTTGACGGCACTGCTGTCAACACCAGAGGCGTCGAGAGCCAGAATGGTCCACATCGTCGTGACCTGGCCGCTCTCTTCCTTCGCGCGCTTCTGCAGGGGAAGTTGGCCCCCGGCCTTCCAGGAACCGTCCTTCTGCTGGAAGCGAACGATGTGGGCAACGTAGCGGACGAACTGCTCCTTGTGCTTCTCCGCAGGAAGGGAGGCGGGATAGCTGAGGATCAGGCTCGTCATGGTGTCGATGTTGCCGGCCGCGACCGTGGCTTCGGTCTGCTTGTCCTTGGGAGTATTCCAGTGTTGCCAGTGAAGCGACCACTCGGTCCAGTCGGCCAGCTTCTTGGGATGGTCGTAGAAACCGCGCTTGTGGGCCTCGCCCAGGGTCCAGAGCATGGCGGGGATCTGATGGCACGAGACACAGTTGCGTTCCTTGATCCAGGCAACGCCTTCCATCTCGACATAGTCAACCCCGCGGCGCACGGCATTGGAAAGGGCAACGGATTCTTCGGCGCGCGCGACCGAAGCAGTGGCCAGGACGACGAGAAATAGCAGCGGGACACGCATGTTGCACTCCATCGAAACCTGGGCAAAGGTGGGCAAGGGCGTGGGCAAAGCGCGACGGCCGACGGCAAGACACTACGGACTTTCTAACAGAGGACAGGAAATGGGGCAAGGCAATAGCAGTCACTTGCCTTCCACCGCCCGAAGAGTCCCGAGCGTGGGCGTCGTCGGTCTACGAATCATGCCCACATCTCGCCACTTCGTCATTGACACGCAGCGCCCGCCAACCGTTGCCTTCGTTCAGCAACTCGGTGATGGCGAGATTGCGAATGGGGCCGATGCGGTTCCAGTCGGCGATGGGGAACAGTTCGAGCAGCGTGATGAGCAGCACCTTGCAGACGAAGCCGTGCGCAACCACGACCAGCGTCTTGTCGCGATGCGTGGCCGTGATCCGCTCCCAGACGGCGAGAACGCGCCGCTTCACGTCGTCGAATGACTCCGCGCCAGGTGGCGCATAATCCGTCTGTCCCGCTGTCCAGCGCGCAAGCGTCTGCGGCCAGATGCCTTCGGTACGCGCGAATGGCATGCCAGACATTGCGCCCACGCGGCGCTCATGCAGGTCCGGTTCCTCGATCAAGGTCAGGCCGCAGGCGCCCGCGATCGGCAGCGCGCTATCGCGGGCCCGGCGCATGGCGGATGAGATCAGCACATGCGGCCGAACTCCGGCAAGATACGCCGCCACGGCCTCGGCCTGTTCCCGGCCGCGCTGGCTCAGGCCAATGTCCGATTCCGCGCCGTGAAAGACCGTCGGATCGGCCGATTCGCCGTGACGAAGCAAATATACCCGCGTTGGCATGACATCGTCCCCTGATGAGTCTCCTGGTGCAGTTATTTTGCGATCGCCTTTTGCCAGGCACGATACTCCTGTTCCACGTCGTCCCGCCCGCACCGAGGACGATACGCCAGACGGGCGCGGAAGCGGTACTCGGCCTTCACCTCATACCTGGGGATGAGGAACTGGAAGTCCCAGGCGGGGTTGGTGGTTTGCCTCTGGGCATTGACACCGCCGCCGCTGGGAGAATGCGTGAAGCGGATTCCCGATGTCCTGTCGAACATGAAGATCGCGGTCTGCTCGCGAAAATGGCCGTAATAGAACGGCACGTCGAAGCGCAGCGGCGAGTAGTTGCGGAACAAGCAGTTGGGGAAGCGTTCGTCGAAACGCAGTTCGAGCTTGTCGTCGCGATGGCGTACGGTGCTCTCGTCGTTGTGCTGCTGGGTGCACAGTTGCTGCCAGAGCTTGCCGTTGCGAAAGTACATGCTCTTGTCGTCGGGAGCGTTGATGTAGCTTGCCCAGAATAGTCCGATGTAGCCGTGAGCGAAGGCGTGCTGCGTGGGCCGGCAGCGAAAGGACATGTCCACGTAGTGCGGCGCCACGAGCTGAAAGCGCGTCCAGCTTTCCAGGTGAAAGGTGGGCGTCGGCGGCTGATGCAGTTCCGCTTCGGTCTTCGAGACCTGCCGGAATGTCATGGGAGCGTGGCGCGGCTCGAAGAAGATGCGGCCGCGGCCGTCGGCGTCGAAACGACTGCCGTCGAAGATATGCTCGAAGTTGAGCCCTGCCACCGCCGGCACGAACAGGTTGGCCGGCTCGCGCCGGTGCGTCAGGCTCCAGACGCCATTGTAGCCGGCGCGGTGCTCGCCCGCGGCGGCATTGTCGCCGATGATTGCCGTCAAGTCCCCCGCCCGAAATGTGCCGGAAGCCATGGCATGCTCCTTTCGTGATGGCTGGCCCGCGCGTCTCTGTGTGCGCAGTACGGCACACGGTGGGTGCCGTCTACCATCTTATGCCAACTTTTCGCGACGCCCCTTGCCTCGGCTCATAGGATAGAACTGCTGGGCGACGATGCCCGATCTCGCAGCGCGGCGACGCACACTCTTGGTGCCCGCGCCTTCCTTTCTCGGGCACTACCGCCATCGCCTGTTTGTTCGCGTGACTGGCTTCATCGGACGATTGCACGGCCCAAGGCAAGTGGATACTTGCCACGCGCGAGAATCCAAGCTATGGTTTCACACCGGCGCTTGATCGATTCCCGACAACGTCAAACCCACGGCGACGTGGGGACGCAAAGCCATGGGCCAACTCGCGCAGACGCGCTTCTCCGGAGGCGCTCGCGCCGCGGGGTGGTCGCCAGGCTACCGAAGGAATCCATGCGATGATGCGATCATGGTTCTGGCCATGGCGGCAACGCCGTGGCTCCGCTTCGACTTCGCGCGCCGGACGTTCCTCGTCGCGGCCTCCGTCACACGTTTCCCTGCACCTGGAAATCCTCGAGGACAGGCTCGTGCTGTCCGCCACGCTTGACACCTATCAGCAATGGCGGCAGGAGAGATTCACCATCGGTGACATCGCGATGCTTGACGCATCGCAGGCCGCCGTGGGCACGCTGGCGATGCAGGGGACGAATCTCATCGGCCTCGACAAGGTTTTCGCCGACTATGCCTATCGCGGGCAAGGTTACAGCGTCGCCGTCATCGATACCGGCATCGACTACAATCACGCCGCGCTCGGCGGCGGCTGGGGCCAGCGCGTCATCGCCGGCTGGAATTTCGTCAACAACACGTCCAATCCGATGGACGACAACGGCCACGGTACCCACGTCGCCGGCATCATCGGCAGTAGCGACGCCACCTACACCGGCGTGGCCCCGAACGTCAACTTCATCGCCTTGAAGGTGCTGGACGCCGGCGGTTCGGGCACGTTCGGCGCCGTCGAGGACGCTCTCAAGTGGGTCGTCGCCAATCAGGCCACGTACAACATCGTTTCGGTCAATCTGTCGATCGGCGCCGGCAGCTTCACCGTCAATCCCTATGCGTTCCTGGACGATGAGTTCGCCGCTCTCAAGAACGAGGGCGTGTTCATTGCAGTGGCGGCGGGCAACAGCTACTACACAAACCAGGATTATCCGGGGCTGGCGTTCCCGGCAATCAGCGAGCAGGTGGTGTCGGTGGGCGCCGTCTGGGCCGGCAGCTACGGCACGGTGCAATGGTTCGGCGGCGCGATCGACTACAACACGGCGCCCGATCAGATCACCAGCTTCTCGCAGCGCGGGCCGTCGCTGGACTTGCTGGCGCCCGGCGCGATGATCACGAGTACCTTCAAGGGGGGCGGCTTCAAGACGATGGCCGGCACTTCGATGGCCACGCCCTTCGTCGCCGGCGCCGCCGTCTTGCTGCATCAACATCTGGATGCTCTGGGTCAAAACGCCAATCAAGACTACATCCTCTCACTCATGCAGTCGAGCGCCGCGACCATCCACGACGGGGAGTACGGCCGCGACAATGTCAAGAACACAGGCCTGGATTTCAAGCGGCTCGATCTCTCGGCCGCGATGGATTCCGTGACCGGGACGAACCGGGCGCCCACTCTGGCCGCCATCGGCAATCAGACAATGGGCAAGAACCAGGGGCCGCTGTCGATCAAGCTGGTGGCCGCCGACGCCGACGGCGATACCATCACGCTCTCGGCCCAGGCACCGGGCCATCCCTCGGTCGGCCTGACGATCAGCGGCAGCCAGTTGTTGATTGCGCCGGCGTTCGGCTACTCAGGCAGCTTCCAGGTCATCGTCACTGCCAGCGACGGCCGGGCCAAGGTCAGCCGCTCCTTCAACGTCAGCATCGTCAACTCCGCGCCCGTATTCGACGCCATCGCCGACCAGACAATGGTGGTCTACAAGCCATTCACGCTCACGCTTCCGGCCCGCGACTTTGACGGCGACGCACTGACCTTCTCGGCTCAGATACCGGCTCTCAGCAACCAGGCATACCAGATCAAGCAATACTACGGCCTCACCTTCAGCGGCAGCTATCGCTTCAACTCGCAGGGTGCGCGCGAGCGTTGGCTCCTGGGCAAGAACAACCGCTGGTATATCATCATGCCGAACGGCCAGCTTCGTAAGTGGCTTGGCAGCATGGCCGCCACCATGACTGCCGCCGGCTTGATGGTGAGACTCGACGCATCGTACTACAGCGACCCGAGCAAGCTGTGGAACGCCCAGCCCACGATCCCCGCCACCGCAATGGTCAGCGGCAATCAGCTTACATTGCACGCGCTGGCTGGTTTCTCTGGTAGCTTCAGCGTGCAGGTCAGCGCCAGCGACGGCGCACTCAGCGACAGCCGTTCCTTCAACGTCAACGTGGTCGACTACGCGGCGCCGACGATCAATCCCGTCGGTGATCAGACGGTCAAGGCCGGGCAAACGGCGACCGTAAGTCTGTCGGCTACCAATCCTGCCGGGCTGGCGCTCAGTTACTCGGCCGGCGTGCCCGCAGGTGACGCGCAGGCCTATCAGATCAAGCAATCCCTTGGCCTGCTGTCGGCAACCAATTACTTCACCGATGCCCAGGGCTTGCAAGAGAAATGGTTGCAAGGCAAGGATAACGCCTGGTACATGATCCTGGCCAATGGTCAGGTCCGCCGCTGGGGAGGCACGCTGTCCGCCACCATGTCGGCCTCGGCACTGGTCGCCACGCTGGACTCGAGTTACTATGTCGATCCCAGCAAGCTGTGGAACGCCCAGCCAGCCGCCCCCGCCACGGTGACAGTCACCGGCAACCAGGTCATCATCCAGCCCAGGACGGGCTTCACCGGCACCTTCACCGTCACCGTCACACTTGACGACGGCATCACTACTTCGACCGAGAAGTTTCAGGTCACGGTGACGCCGTAGCATTCAAGCCGGGCGTCGATTCGGCCGCCGTTTGTAGAGGTCTGTCAATAAGCATTGCGGTGGAACAGCCCGTGCCAGATGGTCATCCACAGGATGCGAATGTCCAGCCAGGGTGTCCAGTGGGTGATGTAGTAGAGGTCGAACTGCACGCGTTTGCGCAGCGAGGTGTTGCCGCGCCAGCCGTGTACCTGAGCCCAGCCGGTGATGCCGGACTTCACGGCATGGCGGGCATTGTAATTCGGAATGGTCTTGCTGAACTTCTGAATGAACACCGGCCGTTCGGGACGCGGGCCCACCAGGCTCATGTGTCCCATCAAGACGTTGATGAACTGCGGCAATTCGTCGAGACTCGTCTTGCGCAAAAACGTGCCTAGCTTGGTGCGGCGCGGGTCGTCCTTGCTGGCCCACACCGCCCCGGTCGCGGACTCGGCATCGACGCGCATGCTTCGGAACTTCAACATCTGGAAGGTCTGTCCGTTCAACCCGCAACGCTCCTGCCGATAGAACACCGGCCCCTTGCTGGTCATCTTGATGACCAGCGCGATGATCGCCATCGGGATCGCCAGCACGACCAGCGCGACCAGCGCCAGCGCGATGTCCATGACGCGCTTGACGACGACGTTGAGCCCGAAGTGCGGACTCTCGCGCAAGCCCACGACCGGCATGCCGTCCAGGTTGGTCGTCGTCAGCGACAGGCCAGCCATGTCTGGAATGTCCGCCACCAGCCGAACCTCGACCATCGACCGCGACAGGATGTCGAATATGTGCCGCGACTCGTGATAGCGGCGCATGGGCAGCGCGATGAACACATGATTGACCATGTACTTGTCGATGAGCCGCGGCAGGTCGGCCGTCGTGCCCAGGATATCGAGGTCATCGGTCCAGGAACTCGGCTGGTCTTCGATGAAGCCGAGGTTCTTGATGCCCATCCACTTGGCGGCACGCAGGGCGCGGGCGGTCTTGCGAGCCGTTCGGCCGGTGCCGACGATCAACGACCGTGCCTGGTTGTAGCCGCGGCTGCGCAGCCAGCCTACCGCCCACCAGCTCAGCCGTCGCGCCATCAACGTGAAAACGCCAGATAGGACGATGAAGAGCAGGATCGTGCCGCGCGACTCGTACGGGCTATGAAAGCCAAAAGTGGCCGCCATCACCAGCAGGCCCATCAGCCCTGTTCCCTTGACGACGCTGAGCAGTTCCTCGCGCAAGCGCCGCAGACGATGGACCACGTAATGTCCCGAGAGTCGATAAGCAATCACCGCCAGCAACACCACCATCGGCGTCGTCCGCAGGCAGTATTGGAACTCGGGCGTCTCTTTCTCGCTGGGAAACCAGTCCGTGTGAAAGCGCAAGAAGTAGGCAAGCAACCAGGCAGCGGCCGTGAGCAACACGTCCCAGGCCAGAAACCACGCGCACAAGATTTGACTTCGCCGGTGGATCATGACCCAATCCCGTCCGTGGGAGTTTCGCACCAGCCGCCAGGCGCCATCCTTGCGGCTCCGACAAGACAGGGAATATAGACAGTCTGGCGGGATACTGTCAAGGCGAAGGGCAACCTACCGGTAGCGAAAATCATCTTCCGGATTGCGCGGCGGCCCGGACGCGCCCCAGCCGTCGTCTTCGCGCTCGGGGCCGCCACGGTCGTAGTCGCCCAGCCGTTCCGTCTCGGCGTCGCTCCAGGCCGGTGCCTCGCCGGCGAAGGCGGCGCGGACATGCTGCCGGCTCAAGAGCACGACGATGATGAACAGATAGACCATGATCAGCACGTACACCACGATGATGCCGACGATCATGAGCGTGACCATGGTTTCGACCAGCCGCAACGCGTCCTGTTCCTTGAGGCCGGCGCCTTTTTGCTGCACCATCGCCGGCACGGCGACCTGAAAGGCGTTGTTCATGGCCGGGATGATGTACACAACCGTGTAAATGGTCTGGATGGCGCTCAAGAGAATAGTCCCCAGGGCGGCAACGAGAGTCAATTTTCGCGCCCAGCGATGCATGCTGAACAGGCCGATGCCGCCGATGAGCAGGGCGAGCGCTGCGGCCAGGCCGATAACCGTGCCTGCCATCTGATATGCTTGGAAGCCGGGCGCATCGCGATCGAGTTGCTTGTCCAGTTCCTTCTGAAACTTCTCCTGGTTGGGATCGCCGCCGCCGAACATGTTCTTGCCCATGCCGCCCTGGGCGGCCATGCCGGCCACGCCCACCAGACCGCACAGCGAGAACAGGCCCCCGTAGATGATCGCCAACACACCGGCCGCGGTCACGGCCCCAGGACGCACTACCGACATGACGGCATCCTCCAGGTGAATGAGCTGAGGTCGTGCATGACTCGGTTCTGCATGTTCACTTCTTCGCTGTCAACACTTCATTCTGTTCTCGCCGATGCTGATTTCAACCGCGGCACGGATTCACGGCTTTCAGATCCTTGCGAGCACGAGACCTGCTCGCGCACCAGCTCACCAAAAAGCTCCGGCCGCCTGGTGCGCAGCGTGTAGTTCGGCAGCGCGCGCTGCTTCGCCAGCATCCCGGCGTCGAGCGTGGCCACGATCATCTCATCGCGGACCTTGTCCGGCTGCGACGAGGCCAGGATCTCGCCGTCCGGTCCGAAGATCAGGGCGGCGCCGGCGTGGTGCGGCTGGCTGGGGCTGTCCTTGGGATAGGTGTCCACGTAGCCGGCGCGGCCCGCCTGGTCGGCAAGCACGCCGAAGCAGAAGTTCTCGCGAGCGCGCATCGCCAGGCCGCCCAGGTACTCGTGCGTGTAACGGCGGGCGGTTGCTTCACTCTCAGGCGTGTCGGTCCACATCTTGATGCGCGCCGCGTGCGGCATCAGCAACACATCGGCGCCGCGCAGGGCCAGCACGCGGGCCACCTCGGGAAACTGATTGTCGTAGCAGATGACGATGCCGACCTTGCATGGGCCGACATCGAAGACGGTGATATCGCGGCCGCCCTTGTAGTGCAGCACCTCGTCCCGCGACAGGTGCAGCTTGCGTTGCTTGCCGATGTAGCCGCCCGGCCCGACAACCACCTGGGTGTTGTAGACGATGTCACGCTCCTTCTCGCACAGGCCCACGCACAGGACCATGCGATAGTGCCTGGCAAGCTGCGCCAGCCGCTGCACGCTCGGCCCGTCCGGGATCGGCTCGGCCAGCTCCCAGGTATTGGGCGTGCAATGTCCGTGTACCACCAGCTCCGGAAAGAGCGCCAGCTCGACCTTGTCGGCCGCCGCCCGCTCGCACCAGCCGGCGATGGCGTTGAGAATTCTCTCCGGCTCACCGAGAAGGCCGTTCATGCTGATGGCTGCAACACGCGTGGTTCGCATGGTCATGTCCTCGTCTTGAGCAGCTTCCGCCGGCGTTTGGTCCAGATGATGATATACGACTTTGCAACGGCCACAGTGGAGGCAACTCTCTGCCGATTGAGAGGGAGGGCGAGACGTCCCTGATAGCGGGCCGCATCAGAGCTTCGTTGGTATCGTCCGATCTCGACACTTGCAGTTGCTTTCTCGCCGGCTCACCTCTATAGGACGGCCGATGCGGAGACGCCGCGCAGTCAAGGCAGGCATGTCAGGGAGAGGTCTTATGTGGCAGTATTTTCTGCTCGTGTGCATGTTTCTGGAAGGTGCGGTGGCCTGGGCAGATCATGACAAGCCGATTTCCAAGTCGCCTTTGATTACCCGCACGTACCGCGTGGCCGACCTTGTGGTGCCCATCGATACGGAGCGGTTGCCGGACGCCTCGTTCGACAGCCCCCTGCGCTACCTGTATCGGCTGCGGCCGTCAACGCCGAGCGCTCGCTTCAACCGGGCCGCCGCGCCGCTCTGCCTTTCCGAACCGCTCATCGAGCTGATCCGGTCACGGGTCGCGCCGGCAAGCTGGGAAGGCAGGGGCGGACGGGGCGCCATCTCGTTTGTTCCCGAAAACATGTCGCTGCAAATCCAGCAAAGCGAAGACGGGCACCAGGCAATCGACGCATTGCTGTCCGAGCTACACCGCCAGGTCGATCTCCAGGTTTCAGTGCAGCTTCGCTTGCTCGTGCTGCCCGCCGGCAGCCAGCAAGTGCCCGCGAGCGGCGGCTTCCTGTCGTTCGACGACCAGGAGTTGCGCAGGTTTTTGACTCGGTCGCAAAGCCGTCCGGACGCCGTAACAATACAGTTGCCGCGCATCACCCTGGCCAACGCCCAGGCCGGAACGCTGACCATCGACAGCTCGACGGCAGATCTCCAATGCAGCGTGCAGCCCGTTGTGTCGGGCGATGGTCACCATGTATCGCTGCGTGTCACGTATGCTGCGCGCCACTTCCAGAATGCCGTG
Organism: Planctomycetota bacterium; assembly: GCA_016873095.1. Lineage (GTDB taxonomy): Bacteria > Planctomycetota > Planctomycetia > Gemmatales > Gemmataceae > VGYC01. Next base: position 14,035 of record VGYC01000111.1, read on the forward strand.
GAGACGGTCGTCCTGCGCCAGGATCAGGCCTCGACGCCGGCGAAGCCGCAAGTGCTCAGGCTGGCGGCGAAGTTCACTGTCCCCGACGGCCGCACGGCTGTGCTGCCGGTCAAGGGCCCCGACCATCAGGTTCTGCTGCTGGTAACCCCGCGAGTCTGCCATTGAACGTGTGCTCCGACCGGTTGCTCCGTCGAAGCGAGTCGTAGCGGTCTGAGTCCATTGCTTTTCCATGCAAGCCTGATAAATCCTCAGCATGGACGCGCATGAACTGATCTTGCTGAGCCCGTACACGTATCCAGGACAGAACTCGTTGATGCTCGGCAAGGAGGACATGGCTTGCTGGCTGAACGGCTACAGCGCGCTATGGCATCCCGCGTCCTTATGGGGCGCGAGCCGGCCGCCGCGCTGCGAGGTTTCCTACGATCACGAGCAGCCGCGATCCGGCGTGGTCTATGCCCTGCCCGAGTTTCCACCGATGATCCTGCCGGACGACTGGGATGAGCGCGTCCGCGCTGCCGGGTCCGTCGCGTTCCGCGCCAGCGCCGATCGCAATGCCACGCTCGCCAACCTCTTCGAGACCTTGAGAAGCCGCAGCGCCGCGCCGGAGGGCGCGGATCGCCTCCTGCAAACGCCGATGGAGCAGGCGATGACCTTCTTCGGTCTCGGCCTCGGTCACCTGTTGCTGGCCACGCTCAGTGAGGCGATGGAGCACGAGAACCTGCTCGATCACGACGCCTTCTGGGAGCACGTGCAGCATGCGGTGGCACTGGTGGCCGGACTGCCGTACACGCCGGCGCAATCTTCCACGACCTTCGACGAGCCGACCGGGGCCGACTATCCTTCGGACTTCGAGGAATACCCGGCGACTTCAGCATCACCCGAGGATGAGGGCGCGGGCTCGCCGGTTGATTTCGAGCATGGACCGCCGGGGGACGACTGGGACCGTCCGGGCGAGCCGCCGCCGGGCGAATCGCCGCCGGGCGAGCCGGGAGTGTCCAGCGAGGTGGACGACGCATCGGCAAGCGCGGATCCGCCGTGGTACGCCCAGCTCCGCTTCGCTGCCGAGAAGCTGCAAACGGCACGCGAGGTCCTGTACCCGGTGGCGATCCACCTCGTTGACCTGTTGCTGCCGCAAGACGACACGCTGGCCGCGCCATGGCCGGCCACCTTTCAACATGGGTTGCCGCTGAACGTCGTCCTCAGCGGATGCCAGCTCGAAAAGCTTGCCGCCGAGCAACCGCAACGCCTGGAAGAACTGGCGACTCGCTTCCAGGCCGAGCAGGTGGAGGTCTGCGGCGGCGGTTACCTGGAGCGCGAGGATGCGCTCCTCTCCGTCGATTCCCAGCTCTGGAACCTGCTGGAAGGCCAGGCGACGGCGCGCACGCATCTCGGTGGCGAGCTGCGCGTCTATGCTCGGAAGCGTTTCGGATTCCATCCTCAGTTGCCGTTGCTGCTGAGCACGACGGGCATGACACGTGCCGTGTTGTTGAGCTTCGACGAAGGAGCGGTGCCGCACTATCAGACGTGCACGGTGAGCTGGCCGTCGCCGGACGGCAAGCCGATCGAGGCCTTCGTCCGCCAGCCGCATCCCGCGGATGACTCGCAGACCTTCTTCAACCTGGGACATTATCTCTTCAAGACGACGCGCGAGGACCATACGGCAACGCTGGCGTTTGTTCACAAGGGCGCTGAGCCGGCGCCCTGGTACCAGGATTTCGTCGAGCTGACACGGCTGGCGCCGTTGCCTGGCTCCTGGACGACGCTATCACGCTATCTCGGCGAGGCGGTCTCGGGCGAATATGCCTCGTCGGTGTCGGCGGATGAGTTTCACTTCGACTACCTGCGCGAGCGTCTGCAACGGCCGGACCCGGTGAGCGGCTTTGCGGCGCATGCACGTCTGCGGCGGCGCATCGACGGCTGCTGGACGCTGGCCGCGCTGCATCGCGCCCTGGCCGGTGCCGGCGACGCTCTCGACGTGCATGACACGCTGCAGGATCTTGAGAAGCAGCTCGAGAGTGCGGAGCCGTTCGTGGGCAGCGCCGGCGTGAATGTCGCACAGCTAGATACGCTGGAGCAGCGCATTGCCGCCGCACTCGCCGAGCGCTTGCAGAGCCGCGCCGTGCCGGACCGTCCCGGTTACCTGATCCTGAACCCGTGCAGCTTCCTGCGCCGGCTGGCGCTGGAACTGGATGCGGACGGCGGGCCCTTGCCCATCGACGGGCCTGTGAAAGCGTGCCAGCGCGATGCCGACAAGCTACGCGTGGTCGTGGAGATTCCGGCACTCGGCTTCGCCTGGATCGACCGCGGCGGACCGGGCAACGCAGTGCAGCCGGCCACGCGCATGCGGCTCGCCGAGCGCACCACGATTCGCAATGAATTCTTCGAGGCGGAAGTCGATCCGGATAGCGGCGGCCTGCGCGCCATCCGCGATCATCGTACCCGGCTCAATCGCCTGGGCCAGCGGCTGGTCTTCAACCCTGGCAGCATGATGCGGGCCAGTCATGTCAAGATCACGTCGAGCGGCCCGGCCCTGGGCGAGATTGTCAGCGAGGGCGTGTTGCTGGGCGAGCAGGAGCAAGTGCTGGCCCGTTTCCGGCAGCGCTTTCGCGCCTGGCTCGGCAGGCCGTTGCTTGATCTGCGCATCGAGATCGAGCCGGCGCAGCCCGCGGCCGGCTACCCCTGGCATGCCTATTTCGGCGCACGCTTTGCCTGGCGCGACGAGCGCGCCGTGCTGTTACGCGGCGTCAACGGCACCGGCTTCATCTCCACGCACAACCGCCCGCAAACGCCCGATTTTCTCGAGATTCGCCTGGCCCGGCAAAGCACGGTCATTCTCCCGGGCGGACTGCCGTTCCATCAGCGCGTCGAGGGCCGCATGGCGGACGTCATCCTGATTCCGGAGGGAGAGAAGGCGACGACCTTCGACATCGGCATCGGCCTGGACCGCGAACATCCGATGCAGACGGCGCTTGGCCTGATGAGTCCGCCGGTGGTCGTGCCGACGACCAAGGGGCCGCCGCACATCGGCGCCAGCGGTTGGCTGTTTCATCTGGACGCGCCGAACCTGCTGCTGTCGCGCATGCAACCCGGCGCCATGCAGCGCGACGAGGAGGAGCCCGAGCCCGGCCGGCGCGACGCTGTCACCGCGCGCTTGCTCGAATGCGCCGCGCACAGCGGCCTCGCAGAGTTCCGCTGCGTTCGCAATCCAGCCCGTGCCGCGCTCCTCGATGCCCGCGGCGGCTTTCTCCTCGAACCAACCATCACCGGCGACGCCGTGCTGCTGGAAGTCTCCCCCGGCGATCTCGTGCATCTTCAGGTCGATTTTACATGACCCCTGCGCCATCCCTTGATAACGTCGGCGCAGCGGACGCGCCAGGCAGCAAGCATGGCGGCAACAGAATCAAGGGAGCGTTGACTCAGTCGTGCACGGTACGCTCATCGAATCCCTCCGGCTCTATCTGGATGGTTACGTGGTCGATTCCAAACCGCTGGTGCATGGCATCGCGCAGGTTCTGCAGACGAGTGGCATGCACCTGTCCAGTGGCGCTGACGACATGCGCCGACAGGCAATTCAGTCCGCTTGTAATGGACCACACATGCAGGTCATGCACGGCCAATACGCCCGGAACGGTTTTTAGCGTCCGGCGAACGTCGTCCACATCGATCCCTTTCGGAGCGCTTTCGAGCAAAACCGACACGGACGCGCCCAGCAGCCAGCATGACGAATAGACCACCAGCAGCCCAATCAGGATCGAGGCGACGGGATCCGCCCACTCCCAACCGAAGGCCAGGATCAAGCCGCCGGCAACAATCGCCCCGACACTACCCAGCGCATCGGTCAGAACGTGCAACCACGCCCCATGCACGTTCAAGCTTTCCCCTCGCCCCCCGTGCAGCAGCCACAGGCCGATCAGATTCACGACCAGCCCGCCAACAGCGATAACGAACATTCCGGCTCCAAGTACGTCCGGAGGCTGCCAGAGCCGATGATACGCCTCGACGAAGATCAATATCGATATGACGATGAGAGTCGCCCCATTTGCCAGTGCCGCCAGTATCTCGGCACGGAGATACCCGTACGTTTGCCGGGGCGTCGGCGGACGTTCGGCAATCCAGATGGCAAAGAGGCTCAGGCTCAGCGCCGCCACGTCGGACAGCATGTGTCCCGCATCGGCGAGCAGGGCCAAGGAGTTGGTCAGCAATCCGCCGGCGAACTCGGCAATCATGTAGCCGGAAGCAAGTACCAGGGTGATGCTGATGCGCCGCCGTTTGGCTGTACGACTACCTCGCCGGTGATCGTGGTCGTGTGTCATGGATCGCCCCGACTTGCCTTGCCGCTTCGAGATTCTCGCCAGGAATGGGATCAATGCCCCGGCAGCCTGATCTCGATGCCATACCTCGGTGCAATTGCCAGCAGTTTCTCGATCTCCTCCTTTGTCGGTCGAGCGGCAGTCGTGGCATTCGAGGCAAGCGGAACGCCGAACTCGAAGAACATTTTCTCAAGGCCCGCAGGCGCGACTGAAATCAGCATTCTGGCAGGCTTGCCGCTTTCGTTCTTGAAGGAATGCGGCGTCCCGACAGGCATGTTGGCGAACATTCCCGCCTTCGCCACAATGCGCTCGGCGTCGAGCTGGAAGGTCATCTCGCCCTCCAGGATGTAAAAGCCCTCTTCTTCACGGCTATGGACGTGCGGGGGCGGACCGCCGCCCGGAGGCACAATGGCTTCCCACAGGGCATACTTGCCGTTGGTGTCTTCGCCGGTTGCCAGGAAACGATAAATGTCACCCACGACCGCAATGGTGCGGCCTTCCGTCGGCGCTCGCCATGTAGGCATGTTCATGGTCGTTTTCTCCTTTCCGCGCAGCGGGTGAACGGCACGACGTCGCGATACCACCCGGTTGCCCAGGGAATTATTGAATGGCCATCGAGCATTGCGGCCAGGATCTGACTCAAGACGCCGTTAGAAGTGAGGCGGGATCTCCGTTTGACCATCGGGGCAGAAGCGGAAGGCGAAGGAATTGAATCCTCACGACCTTGCCGCAGCCTAGCGGACTGGCCCGCTGTCAGTTGCAGAGGTCCGGCCGGGGGTCGAACCCGGTCTTCCGCGCTTACCAGGGCGGCGTGCGGCCTCAACACTTCCAGACCTTCGAGTTGCGGAGGCCGGATTGAGAAGGCGTCGAACGGCTTATGAGACCGTGCTGGCAACCAGGCTCCAGTCCACTCCGCAATTTTCCGCAGTACCCCCGGCAGGACTCGAACCTGCGTTGATCGCCTCTTTGTAAGAGAGGTGCCGTCGCCGCTGGGCCACGGGGGTAAAAGTAGTCGGGCCGGCAGGAGTCGAACCTGCCAAGAACCGCGTATCAGACGGTCGCCGCGCCGCTTGGCTTCGGCCCGATCGTAAGCGCCTGTTGTCAGCGCCCTGTACGGGAATCGAACCCGTCTCACCTGTTCGACAGACAGGCTGGCACACCAGCGTCATCACAGAGCGAAAGCACAGCGCCTGGCGGGAGTCGAACCCACCTGTCCACCTGGGCGGGGTGGTGCCTGGACCGCTCGGCCACAGACGCATGTTCACGAACAACCACGAACAGCAAGGGCGGAAGGAGTCGAACCCTCTGCGTGCGGGTTGGAGCCGCATTGCTCTCCCAGGAGCACGCCCTTGTCAAACAGCGGAAGGGACAGGATTCGAACCTGCAAGGGCTGTTCGCCTCGCCCGGCTTCCAACCGGGTGCCATCATGCCTGTTGGCTCGCCCTTCCCAAGCTGTCCCGGCAGGGCTCGAACCTGCAACCGTCTGGTTAACAGCCAGCCGCACCACCGTTGTGCTACGGGACAATGAATCAGTCAGGATGGCCGGACTTTCCCACATCCTGAACCAGTTCCGGCGGCTGGGCTCGAACCAGCGGCCTTCGCGGTTTCAGCGCGACGCTCTGACCACCTGAGCTACACCGGAATTCAAGAGACGCCGGCAGGAGTCGAACCTGCTTCGATGTCGGGTTGCAACCGACCGCCTGGCCGTCCGGCCCCGGCGTCATCACCAAACAAGAGCCGGCGGTGGGACTCGAACCCACTTGGACCGCGTTACGAGGGCGGTGCCCGACCTGTCGAGCATCGCCGGCATTTCAAGTCTTGAGCAGCCAGTGCTGGTGTCGAACCAACTCGACCGAAGTTCAGAGCCTCAGTCCCCTGCCGAGGGCCTGGCCAGGAGTAGGTCGTGCAGGAGTCGAACCTGCCAACCGGGCTTCGTAGACCCAGCGCTCGATATCCGCGAGACAACCCACAGCACCCCATGCTGGAGTCGAACCAGCCAGCCAGCCTTCGGAGAGCCGGCGCTTGAAGCCGCAAGACAGGGCAGCGCTAGCAGGGTGTTCGGGGGGAGTTGAACCCGCCGCCTCGACCTTCACAGGGTCGCATGCTTGCCAGTTACACCACAAACACCATCGCGCACCAAACAGTGACCAGGGAGGGACTTGAACCCTCACGCCACGGTGGGCACGGCCTTCTGAGGACCGCGTGTCTGCCATTCCACCACCTGGCCAATTGCGAACAGTGGACCGTGGAGGGAGTTGAACCCTCATCTGCCGGGTGCAAGCCGACCGTCTTCCCGTTAGACGACACGCCCAGAAAGTAGCAGTGGCCCCGGTGGGAATCGAACCCACAGCCCCCTGTTTAAGAGACAGGTGCTCCGCCAGTTGAGCTACAAGGCCTTTGTCCTCGAAAGTGTGTCGGGCAGGAGTTGAACCTGCACAGCGATTGCGGGTGGGTTACAGCCACTTGGGCTCGCCGATGCCCAGCCGACACAATTCCTCTCACCCCCTCTCCCCCGAGGGGCGAGGGGCGAATTGAAGAAGTACCCTGCATGGGATTTGACCCCATGCTCTTCACTGTGAGAGAGTGACGACCACTCCGGACTGGTCCGCCAGGGCAAATAGAGTGGCCCAGGGGGGAGTTGAACCCCCAGCATCCCTCCTTCTCGAAGAGGGTGGTCTGCCGGTTGCCTACCGGGCCATAATCGTCCGCCGTGTTGTCAAAGAACACTCGGTCAAAGTGTCCGGCGGGAGTCGAACCCGCCTGTCCGGTTTGGAAGACCGACGCCTGTGCCGCTCGGCCACGGACACGTGTTTCAGCGGACACGTCACATAGCGGAAGGAGAGGGAGTCGAACCCTCAAGGCTGATCGCTCGTCCGGGTTCAGGCCGGGTGCCGTCGCCAGTTGGCTTGCCCTTCCGTTTTCAGTCTGGATGGCTGGATTTGAACCAGCGTGGTCCGGCTTCCGGGGCCGGCGGATGATGCCAGGCTCTCCTACATCCAGATTCGTTGCCCCTACCCAACAAAAAAAGCCAGGGGTCGCGTGACACCTGGCCTGCTTGGGGTTCACCCAGTTGGGTCGAGTGACACAGTCGCAGAGGATCCATCGCGAGCGCCGAGCGCAGCCAATGGGCCTGGGCCGATGTTGGCCTGTGATTACACCAGAAACACACGCACTTGCGCTGCACGATGTCCCCTACTTCGCCCGTCGCCGACCGATGTCAGTATCGCTCGTCGCGGACAATCCAATAGACGCCTGCACCTGGATCCGGGTTCACGCAATTAGCCAAGTTTTTTGGGCAAGGCACCGAAGTAGCTCGGGTGGAGTGAAAACTGGACCCGCTACTAAAGCTGAGGCACACCCTGCAAATGCTGCGGGGATGCTCGACTCTTGAAGGAGAGAATGGAAAGAGGCCCCTCCCGGATTTGAACCGGGGATGGCGGATTTGCAATCCGCTGCCAATTCGCAAGAATCCCTTGGAAAACCGCAATCCCCGCCGCGCCCGGACCAAATCCCGACCAAAACGACAACGCTGCCCCCCGACCTGGCCCGCATCATCGACCTATGGCCGGACCTGCCCGCGGCCGTTCGGGACGGCCTGGCCCGCTGGCCGGACCGGCCGGACGCGATTCGTGTTGGTATCCTGGCAATGATCGGTGCGGCCAGTGGAAACCTAACCTACAAAGGCACCTGATGGGTACGGAGAGATTCACCATGCTACAAAATGCAACACTTTCCCCGCAGCAGCTAACCGCCTTGGCCGCTCTCCTTGCCGGCAAAAGCGTGACTGACGCGGCATCAGAGTCGGTCGTGGACCGCACAACCGTTCACCGATGGCTGCGGGAGGATTTCGATTTCATCGCAGCCTACAACGGAGGTCGCCAGGAGATCAAAGACGCGGCTCACGGTCGGCTCTTGGGGCTCGCATCAGCCGCCCTCGACGTGTTGGAACGTGCCCTTTCCGGGGGTGCCACCAAGACCGAAGCAAGTCTGGCGTTGACTCTTCTGCGCGGTCTGGGCTTTCTTTCTGGCGAGCAACCGACCTTTGGAAGCGCTGATCCCGACACACTCAGAGAGATTGCTGCTCACAACAAGCTCCTTGCGGAGAACCAAGAAGTCGCGAGACGAAACCATGAAGTCTTGACCCGAATGATTAACAAGCCGCTCGCCCTAACTGTCAAGTAATCGGAGGACGTGCAGCATGTGTTAGTTGACATACTATGCCAACTAGCATATGATCCTTAGTATGGCAGAGAAGACTCACAAGCCGACGGTAAGCGACGCTCTTCGAGAAGCGATCCGAGAGAACGGAAAGAGCTTGTACCAGGTTGCCAAGAACTCCGGCATCAACTACTCGGTCTTGTGGCGATTTCTTGAAGGCGAGCGGCAACTGACCACCGTCACCGTGGACCGGCTTTGCTGTTATTTGGGTTACAAGCTTGTGAAGGGGTGATCCTTGGCCGAGATTTTCCGTCCGACCTACTACGTTGATCCCGAGACCGGCAAGCGCGTGAACGCAGGCCGGCCCGGTGCCAAACGCAAGCGAAGCCCGAGTTGGTGGATTCGCTACTACACGCCGGACGGCAAGCGACACAAGGTGCGCGGCTACACGGACCGAAAGGCAACAGAGACGAAGGCGTCCGAGTGGGCTGGTCGATCGTGCCGACGAACATGCCAAGACGCCGTTGGCCGAGCACGCCGAGGACTTTCGCCGCTACCTAGCCGCGAAGGGCAACTCGCACGCGTACATCGCCAAGATTCAGTTTCGGTTGATGGCCGTCCTTGACGAACTCCACGACAGCCGAGGATTGCATGTCGCTGGCTGGGCTATCGAAGCTGGCGAATGGGGAAACCGACGTTCGCCACGCTCGTCGGGACTTTGCCCCGGATGAACTAGCGCGCCTGCTCGGCGCCGCTCACGAGAGCACCACGACGTTTCTTGGCTTGACCGGGCCGGACCGGCATTTTCTTTACTTGGCAGCGTGCGCCAAGGGCTTCCGCGTCTCCGAGTTGGGCAGCATGACGCCGGAGAGTTTCAACCGGCCTGACGTTTGGCGAGTCGTTCCCGATTCCGTGGAGGGCAGGCTTCCGGCTGGCCAATGTTTTCGTTGGCCACGAAAAGAGGCGTGGAGCACGTCGGGCAGTCGAGGTACATGCGAGATTCCTTCTAAGGCCATAGGCTGTCAAATTTCTTGATCAGCTGCGAGAGTTCGGCTTTTCGTCTGCGGATGTTAACCCTGATGTCGGCCACATTTATCTTCAATTCAGGGTCTTTCTCTTCGTGGGATCTTTCCAAGGACATTTCAAGGTCGCTAATGAAAAACCTGAGCTGGTCGATTTCTTTTCCCAACTTTTGCCGCTCAATTCTGTTCTCATTTCGCCGATCCTGATAAACCAGAAAAGCCGCAATGAACCCACCGATGAGCAAGACCGCGATGCCGACGAAAATCGTGAACCCTGAGATTGCCGCCTTTTCGTGACGGCGGCGACGAGGTGCAAGTTCTTCGGCGTCGTCCGCAATGCTGGAAAACGAACTGGAAGTCGGCCGGGATGCTGGAACAAGCTCGAAATAAGCGGTGTTTGCTTGGAAGACTTCTCCGCACGCACCGCAAGAAATGAACTGGCCTTCGTGTCGATCATCAACTTCGAGAAGCTCGGCGCACTTGGGACAGGTGGCTTGCATTGTCGCTCCTGGCGAGAGTCCCCGCCGCCCTTGGTGGCTCCGGCTAAGTGGGATTCTAGGGATAGTGACATAACCGAGAAGTAAAATATTTGACTTTTGCCCCCCGGCCGACTGGGCATACGGCATGCCACGACCTGGCCCGTGTCATCGACCTGTGGCCCGAACCTGGAACCTTGCGGAACGCCCTGGCCGGCTGGCCGGAGCTACCGGCGGCGATCCGGCGGGCGGTCCTAGCGCTCGTGGATAGTGCGGCCAACTAGGGGGCCCCTGACGATCACCCCAAGAGGCGAGCCATCCAAGCGCGTCATCGCCGCCAGTTGTACCCGCCTTGCGCGAAGCGATTCTCGGCGGCCGCCATCTGCGCGGCGTTGGCGTTCAAGCGTCGCAACATTTCGATCACGTCGAGGTAGAAGCTGTCGCAGTGGATCGTCCTCACAGGACCAAGTTCAACGAGGCCAAGATTCTCCTGGCGTTTGCGCGTGGCTGGAGCCAACGGCGACGGCAGAATCTACTTCGATAGCCGTTTCCGTTAGCTCCGGGAGGTCCGCCTACTCTTCCTTGAAGGTGCCCTGCGAGGGCCGACCGTCGATCTCTCCGATCACGGTCCCCTCGAAGTCCGCGACGTTTCCAAGACCGGGGTCGGTGCCGACAAACTTGGACGCCTTGCCGTCGGCCGCGACCTTGGGAAGAAGCTTGATCGTCATCGGGGCAACCTCCTTGCCTTTGTCGGAGCCAGTTGCGTTGCTGGGCCGGCGGGGGGGGCAGGCGCGGGGCCGCGGGGTGACGGGATGACGCGACGCGGGCGCGGAGAGGCCGGGCACGCGATGCGGACGGGGGACGGGACCAGGGGGTGAGCGCGGGTCGGAGGCGTGGACGTTACACGGCGGCGTCTTGCTCGGTCGGCGCCATGGGTGCTTGGATCAGGGCGCGCAGCGATTTAGCGATGGGCGACAACTTCATCTTGCCGTACGT
>VGYC01000112.1 GCA_016873095.1 Planctomycetota bacterium
CGGGACCATCACCGCCATGCGGTAAAACGGGCCTGCTTCGGCAGACCCATCATAGGCTCGACCGGAGCCTTTTATATTGACCTGCATCGGGGCACGCCTCGTCGGTCTGAGGCGAAGCCTCGCTAGAGTTTCCAATTCCGGTAGCGCCGCGACGTGCGCCAGGCCGGCCTTGCCGATGCCGTTGGGCAATGACAGGTTCCGCAACTTCCGCAGGTTTTTGATGCCGGCCAATCCATCATCGTTGATGCCGGTGCCAAACAAGGCCAGAACTGTGAGGTTCTTCAGCTTTTTCAATTGGTCCAGCCCAGACCCGTTCACTCGCTTGACACCAATAAGGCTTAAGGAATTGAGGCGAGGCAACTCCGCAATGTGTGCAATGCCGTCGTCCGTCACCCTGTCGCCTTGGACGGCCAAACTCTCGATACTCACCAGCGACTTGAGCCGTGCGAGACCGGCATCGCCAATCGTGTCGGGCAAGGACAGGTGACGCAACGACACCAATCTCACAAGCCAGGCAAGGCCATCGTCCGTCACACCAGTCTGAGATAAATCCAGGTGCAAAATCTGCCGCAATTCCGCGACGCTTGCCAGACCTTGATCTGTCAAGCCTGTACCCACAAGAACGAGGTCGGCGATCCTTGTGAGTTTCTGCAAATGTTTGAGTCCGGTTCCTTTGAGGCCAGCAAGGTGATCGAGCGCAAGTGCTTGGAGTTTTGTCAATTCGGCCAGATTCTCCAGTCCTTCGTCCGTGACCTGCGTCCATGAAATCTCCAATGAGTTCAGTTCTTTAAGGCCTCGGATGTGTGCTAGTCCCTTGTCAGTTACGCGCGTTCGACTCAATCCGAGCATTTCAAGGTCGTGCAGATTCTTCAAATGCGCCATGCCGGAGTCAGAAACGCGAGCTCCGGCCAAGGACAGCGTTTTCAGCTTGGACATGCCGCCGAGTTGGCCCAATCCGGCATCACTGAAGCGGTCGCTGTCGAGCCATAGATGTTGCAGCTGGGTCGCTTCCTTGACGTGTACCAATGCAGCGTCGCCAACGTTTCGCGCTCCCGACAGGTTCACGGCTGTAACTCGTGGCAAGTCCTTTAACACCGCCAAGCCGGCGCTGGTCACCTTGTCGGATTGAATGACAAGCCAAGTTACGTTTGCAACATTCTTGAGCTGTGCAAGCTGCTCATCAGTGGCGTTGGGCATCGTCGTGACGCTGATTGCGTCTCCATTCACGTCCACGCTCGCCCATTGTCGAATTCGGGCACGAGGATCGATTGCCAGATTGTTTGCGTCCATGATTTTCTGCAACCGTGCCTCATCCAGAAGATCATCCATTGCATGCGCATGGATCGCCGGGCCCTTGATGGTAAACAACATCTGCCCGCCGGCCGAGAACGCGATGGGCAAGCCGAAACCTAGCTCACTCGCACTGAGGTGCCGCAGTTGTTGTCCCGTTGCGACTTGCCAGATCTTGATGACCGGCTTGCCGAATGCATCCGAAGAAGTGGCGGCGAGCAAATTGCCATCGGGCGAGAAGCACATCGACATGGCCGGGTTTACGAACTCGGACAAGAAGCGCACTTGGCCGGAGTGGAGATCGATCAGGCGAATGCCATCCGGCCATTCGTTGCGGCTGATTCTGCCGACGGCAAGCAGCCGACCGGCGGGGGACACGCGAATCAGCGCACCCCCTTCGCTACCATTGCCAAGCCGGCTGAAGCGCTGTCCGGTCTTCGCATCGAAGGCGATCACGTCGCTTGGATTGCCCTGGGTTTGATTGCCGACGATGAGGTAGGCGCCGTCCGGCGTGAAATCGACGCCCTCGAACGAGATGCGATCACTTGCCAGCGATTGCTTGAGCTCGCCAGTTGCGACGTCCCAGAGCGGCACGCCGCCCGAAAGCGTGCGGCCATCGGGCGCGAACACGAGCGTGCGGACCCACAGGTTATGCTGGAGCTGTTGTTTCCGCGGTTGCCCGTCGGCCAGGTCGCGCAGTACCGTCTTCTGGAGATGCACGGTCGCGAGCAGCCGGCTGTCCGGCGCGATGGCCAGGCCTTGCGGCCCGTCGTCCTCGCGCTGACGCCATTTCACGGCCCCGGTCTTGACATCGAAAGCGAGAATCTCGTTGAAACTATGAGCGATCAGGGTAGTTCCGTCAGGAGAGATCGCGAACTGCTTGGGCGTAAAGTCTTTGGCTTGAAACGTGCGCAGCGACGGCTTGCCCATGGCCTCGGGCTTCCAGGCCATGATCAGCTTCTTCTCTTCTGCCTTGAGAGCCGCGAGTCGCTTGCTGAGTCTTGCCGCGTGGTCCGCTGCCAGGCCGGCATCGGGCTCGGGCAGCTTGCCCGGACCGGGGTTTTCCGGTGGCTGTGGCGGCTGTTGCTGCCGAGGCATCTCCACCGGCGGATTGAACAGGCCGCCTGGGTCCCCGATTGCCAGCGGCTGTTGCACGCTGGTGTCGCCCAGCAGCAAGCGGTCGGCCAGGCCAAGCGCGACGGCCAGGAAGCCGCCGACGTAGAGCAACGCCACCAGCGCGACGGCGATGGTCACGCCGCGCGCCCGCTTCGGAGTGACGCTGAGACACAGTTCCACTTCCACGATTTCTGGTTCATCGTTTGCGGGCAGGAGCGGCGGTCCGTCGTCATGCAGCAGCGGTTCATGGTCCTCTGTTTCCGGAACATTCAGCAGCCGGGGCCGGGACAGCAGTGCATTCAGCCCGGCAATGAGGAGCAGCAGGCAAGGAAGCCCCACCAGGACGGCAATGGTTTTAATTGGTGACTGCTCGCGGAAGCCCTGTGGATGAACCCAGGCCAGCGCGGCGAACATGGCGGTGGGGGCAATCGCTGCCAGCAGCAAGAAAGCGCTAGCCCAACGGCGTCGCCGGCCAAGAGACATGATGCCGCCCAGGACGCCGAGTGACGCGCTGGTGAGGAGGAAGTACGGCAGGGCGCGCAAGCGGCCGAATGTCATGCGCATGGTGTTGCGCGCATCTTCGGGGACATTCGGATTGCGCAGCAACTCCATGGCCAGGCGGTTTTCAGCAAGATTCTCCGGAAGAATAAAGGCGAGCAACAGGATGAGACCGGCGGTCAACGCCAGCGTGCCGCCCAAGATCGCACGCACCAGGGCCGCGATGGGCGTCCGCGGCCGGCCGAAGTCATCTTCCGACTTCTTGGGTTTCTCGACACGCGGCGGCGGGACCATCGGATACATGCCGGCTCCGGATTCCTGGCGTTGCTTGATGCGGCTTGACGAGGCTTGACGAGGCGTCAAATGCCTGCCAGTCCTTGTACCACGGCGCAACGTGGAATGCCACCTTGCGCACTAAATACTTGCTCTTTCCCTGGCCGCCTGTGCGTGCTGGCGGTCTATTGCTCTGAACGCACAGGTAACAAACCGCCGTAATGCCTGCGATTCCGTGGTTGATTTTTCCCCACGCGCTTATGTTAAGATGATGGCACCGTTGGAGGACGCCGATGCTGATGAACCTGGCTCGTCGCGATTTCCTGCGTATTGGCGGAGGCCTGGCGGTGGCCGGATTGTCGTCGGGTCACGCCAGTGGCGATGACGTTGTGTCCAGCGGCGCACGTTCGTGTATTCTCATCTATCTGCTGGGTGGGCCGCCGCATCTTGACATGTGGGACTTGAAGCCGCTTGCGCCGGCGGAGATTCGCGGTCCGTTCCGGCCCATCGCCACGACCGTGCCGGGGCTGCGTATCTGCGAGCACATGCCGCGGCTGGCTCGACAGGCCCGGCGGTTCGCGCTGGTTCGCTCCGTCAGCCATAACAACCACAACCACACGCCGATGATCTTTTACACGCTGACGGGCCGGCAGGTCGAGCAGCCCGGCGTGGACAACGACATCCGGCCGCCGCAACGGAGCGACTTCCCGCACCTGGGAGCGGTGCTGGCGCGTTTGAAGCCGTCGCCGACCGGCCTGCCGGGTTATGTCGCCATCCCCGAACTGGCCATTCGCAGCAGCCTGGAGGGCGAATTCAAGCGGGCGCGGACGGCGCTGCGCGGCGGAGCCGGCGGCTTCCTCGGCCCGCTGGTCGATCCGCTGTCGGTCAATGGCGATCCGGGCACCAGGCAAGCCATCCCGTCGCTGAGCCTGCCGGCTGAAGTCAACGCCGCACGCATGGAACGGCGTGCCGCACTGCTGTCGGTGCTGGAATACCGCGGACCAGGCTTGCCTGCCGCACGGACGCATCGCGAGCTGCGCCGCCAGGCCGTTGTTCTTTCGGGGGCGACCGGTGGCACGTCGGCGATCTTTTCGCTCGACGGCGAGCCGCAATCGTTGCGCGAGCGCTACGGCCGGCACCGCTTCGGCCGGGCCATGATTCTCGCCCGCCGGCTGGCCGAAGCCGGCGTGCCGATGACCGCCATCCATTTCAACGAGATGACGATCTGCGACGGCTGGGACACCCATTCACGCAATTTCGAGGCCCTGGAGCGCGAGCTGTTGCCGATGCTCGATCAGAGTCTATCGGCGCTGCTGGACGATCTGGACCAGCGCGGCCTGCTGGAGCAAACACTGGTGGTCGTGATGGGCGAGTTCGGCCGCACGCCGCGGATCAATGGCCAGGCCGGCCGGGACCATTGGGGCTCGTGCCAGTCCGTGCTGCTCGCCGGCGGCGGCGTCCGCGGCGGCCAGGTTATCGGCGCCTCCGACCGCATCGCCGCTTACCCGGCCACCGATGCCATCGACCCCGTCGATATCCATGCGACGATGTACCATTGCTTGGGACTCAATCCCGAGCACATTGTCCACGACCACCTGCGACGGCCGTATCCGATCTGTACCGGGAAGGTGGTCGAGGGACTCGTGTGAGGCGTGCACCTTGCAACGGCGAGTGCATCACAAGAAGATGACCGTGGCGGGCCGACTCATGAGAGTGCTTGAAGTCGCGCACCGCGAGATGCCTGATGAGCCGGTTCAAGGATGCGCACTGGAGGACGCATGAGCGCCCCGAAAGCCGATCCCAAGGCCAAGCCGCCGAAGCCCAGATCGGTCGCTGCCATCGTCACGGTCTATCACCACCTGTCGCATGCCGATGTCATCGTCGGCAAGATCATCGAGGGCTTCAATTACGACAACAAGGCCCGGCCCAACCTGCGCGTCGCGTCGCTCTATGTCGATCAATTCCCCAAGAACGACATGAGCCGGCGCATCGCCAAGCAGTACAAGATTCCGATCTACGACAGCATCGCGGGGGCCGTCACGCTCGGGCGAAAGGGCATTGCCGTGGACGGCGTGCTGTCGATCGGCGAGCACGGCACCTACCCGACCAACAAGCGTGGCCAGCTTCTTTATCCGCGGCGGCGCTTCTTCGAGGCGGTGACCAATCTCTTCGCCAAACACAAGCGCATCGTGCCGGTGTTCAGCGACAAGCACCTGGCCGCCACCTGGGAAGACGCTCGCTGGATGTACGACCGCGCCCGTGAATTGTTCGTGCCGCTCATGGCTGGATCGTGCTTGCCGTTGCTGTGGCGTCGGCCGCCGCTACGGCTGCCGCTGAAGACGGAACTCGTCGAGGCCGTGCAGATCGGTTACGGCCCGTTCGAGGGCTACGGCTTTCATGCCCTCGAGGCCGTGCAATGCCTGGCCGAGCGGCGGCGCGGCGGCGAGAGCGGCGTACGCTGGGTACAGCATCTTTCAGGCGAGGAGATGTGGCGGGCCATGGACCAGGGGCGCTGGTCGCGGCCCCTGCTCGAGGCCGCCATGACGCGCGTCTCCGCTCACGCCAAGGGAGATTACCGCAAGTTAACCGCCAAGGCCGCCGACGCCGGCGTCGTGCTCATCGAGTACCGCGACGGCTTCAAGGCCGCCATCGCCATGCTCAATGGCTGGGTCTACGAGGGAGAAGGGGGCGGCTTCGCGTTCGCCGGCCGCATCCGCGGCCAGGACAAGCCCGTCACCACTCTCTTTTACCAGCAGCTTGACGATCCCTTCGGCCACTTCGCCGCACAGGTCCGCGCCATCGATTCCATGATGCACACCGGCCACGCCCCCTTTCCGGTCGAACGCACTCTCCTGACGACGGGCATCCTCGACGCCGCCATGACCAGCCGCGCCGAGAAGAACCGCCGCGTGGATACGCCTCACCTCGCCATCCGTTACCAGCCAACCGACTGGCCGTTCGCGACCGAACCGGTGCCCAGGCCAATCAAGAGGAAGCCATGACGCGAGGTTGCGATATTCCATGTCAACAAAAGAAAACCATCGGCCTCGCCGCCTGGCCAGGCAACAAGACGTGCGCCGAAGCTCAGACCCGCCGCCGCGCGCGCCACGCGTCTACTTGCAAATGACTTTCATTGCCCGAATCGTAGAAAAACGCTAGCATTCATGTCGTTGCGACAAGCTCACAAGCTGGCAGCTTGTGCTACGGAACCGGACATCGGAGACACGTTCGACCATGACGAAGGTTTACATCAGCGGCAAGTATTACGACAAGGCGGACGCCAAGATCAGCGTCTACGATCACGGCCTGCTCTATGGCGACGGCGTCTTCGAAGGCATCCGCATCTACGACGGCAAGGTCTTCAAGCTCAAGGAACACGTGGAACGGCTCTTCGAGTCAGCCCGGCACATCAAGCTCGACATCCCCATTACACGCGAGCAGATGATCGACGCCATCCAGAAGACCGTCGAGCTGAACGGCAAGCGCAACGGTTACATCCGCCCACTGGTGACGCGCGGCTCGGGCTACCTGGGACTCGACATCCGCAAGACCGCCGATCCGCAGGTCGTCATCATCGTCGATGACATCAGCCTCTATCCGCCCGAGCTTTACGAG
Organism: Planctomycetota bacterium; assembly: GCA_016873095.1. Lineage (GTDB taxonomy): Bacteria > Planctomycetota > Planctomycetia > Gemmatales > Gemmataceae > VGYC01. The sequence continues at coordinate 6,793 of VGYC01000112.1, forward strand.
ACCGGCATGGAGCTGGCCACGGTGTCCACCATTCGCAACCATCCCAATGCACTCAACCCGCGCATCAAGTCGCTCAACTACCTCAACAACATCCTCGCCAAGATCGAGGCGGTGCAGGCCGGCTGCGTCGAAGCGCTGATGCTCAACCACAAGGGCGAGGTGGCCGAGTGCTCCGGCGACAACATCTTCATCGTCAAGCAGGGCGTGCTGCGGACGCCGCCGTCCGATGCCGGCATCCTGGAAGGCATCACGCGGCAAGTGGTCATCGACATTGCCAGGAAGGCGACCATCCCGATCCAGGAGACGGCACTCACGCGGCACGACATCTTCACGGCCGATGAATGCTTCTTGACCGGCACCGCAGCAGAAGTGATTCCGGTGGTGAAGTGTGATGGCCGGGTCATCGGCGCCGGCAAGCCGGGATCGATCACCCGAACAATTCGCGAAGGCTTTCAACAGGTGACGCGGCAATGATCAACCTCAAACGCATCCTGGTCCCAACCGATTTCAGCGAGTATTCGGCCAACGCCGTGCGCTACGGGGCGGCCTTCGCGGAAAAATTCGCGGCGGAGATCTATCTGCTGCACGTTTTTCAGGACCTGGCGGTGTCAGGCCCCGAAGCCATCGCCGTGGGGCCACCGATCGTCGCTCCCATCGAGCAATTCCTCGAGTCGGCCCGCAAGTCGCTCGAGCACCTGATCGAGGAAGCGCACTTGCAGCATCTTGACATTCACGCCGAGGTTCGCCCCGGGACGCCATTCGACGAGATCATCGCCATGGCCCAGGAGAAGGACATCGATCTCATCGTGATGGGCACGCACGGCCGGGGCTGGCTGGCCCACGTGCTGCTGGGCAGCGTCACCGAGAAAGTCGTCCGGAAAGCGCCCTGTCCGGTCTTGACAGTCCGACATCCCGAGCACGAGTTTGTACAGCCGGATTAACGATCCGCAATTGCCACGGATCTTGCTCCGGGAGCCTTCTTCTTGGACGCTATCCGAAAAAAATAGACCACCGATCACACGGATAAAACGGATCAGTCCGTCTTACCGTGCCATCAGGTAATCCGTGGTTCAAGCTACTCGTCGCCTTCGGTCGTGCCGTCGCCGTTGCCGCCCTTGAAGAGCCGGCGCTGCATCGACTGGCTGTACGGCGTCCAGGCGGACTGGTTGCGATCCTCGCGGATGTCCCGCGTGAAGGTGTGCACCTTGGCGTCGAAGTTGTCGAGATGGTGCAAAGCGATGGCCTCGGCCGTCATGGGTAGCTTCGGGCTGCCGAACTCGTACGTTCCGTGATGGCTGACTATGATGTGCTTGAGCCGCAACAAGAGTTCCTTGGGAAATGGTTCGCCGGTCAAATCCGGGGCCTTGGCCGCCTTTTCGTTGAGCATCTCGACGCCGATCACCAGATGGCCGACAAGCTGTCCCTCGTCGGTGTAGCTGAACACCTTGCCGTAGCCAAGCTCACGCAGCTTGCCGATGTCGTGCAGGAAGATACCCATGAGGAACACGTCACGGTCGAGGGCGGGATAGAGTGGGGCGATTCGGTCGGCGACATCGAGCATGGTCACGACATGTTCCAGCAAGCCGCCGAGGTAGGCATGATGGTTGCGGACGCCGGCCGGAGCCCGGCACAGGTCGCGCACCAGATCGTCGTCCATGAGGAAACACTCGCCCAGGGCACGCAGGTGCGGGTTGCCCAGTCCCAGCAGCAGGGCACGCAGCCGCTCGAGCAGCTTGCTGACGTCCTGCTCGGTCTGCGGCAAGAATTCCGGCAAGTCCACCTGCTCCGGCGCGACACGGTCGAGATGGCTGAGGATGATCTGCAAGGCCCCCTGGTAAAGCTGCACCTTGCCCTTGATTTTCAGGAAGTCTCCTTCCTCGAAAGTCCGAAACAGGCCTTCGCCGGCGTTCCACAGCCGAGCGCTGATCGACCCGGTGCGGTCGCGCAGCTCGACCTGGATGTACGGATTCCCCTGTCGATTGGAGCGCAGCTGCTTCTCGATGACGAGGTAGACTTCCTCGAGCATTTCACCGTCGCCCAGTTCCTTAACGAATCGCCGCGCCATGATGGTCCTTTCCGTTGCCATGATGATTTGCCGCTCCTCCCGGACCTGCGTGAGGCGAGCAACGAGTACGCAGGTCTGCGGGCCGGCCGCTATTTCGCTTCGTCATTGTAGCGGGCAACGGCGGCGCTGATGTCGTCGAACTCGCGCGTTAGCTCTGCCAGCTCGCGCGCTAGCTCGGCGTGGACCTCGCGCATGCCTTGCGTCACCGGGCCGTCGCTGTCCTTCAGCCACTCGTAGAGCGCGCCTTGCTTCGAGTAGAGCTTGCTGCCCAGCGCGAGAATGTCGTAGGTGACCTGGGCCTTGGAATTGTGCAACCTGTCCTCGAGGCCATCGATGCGTTCGATCAGCTTCTTGGCCATCGGCGAAAGTTTGCCTGCCTTGAGCCCGGCCCGGGACTTTTGCAAGCGGATGACCATGTCGGCCAGCTTGCTGATCTCGCTGCGCAGTCGCATGGTCGCCTTCGTCTGCTCGGCCAGCGTGTCGAGGTCGATCTTGACGCGCGGGTCCATCTTGACGATGAGCGGCGTCGTCAATGTTTTTCCATCGACGGTGAGCTTAACGGTGTACTTGCCTGGCTCGACGAGCGGGCCCCTGGCAGGGTTGCCGCCGTCGTTCTTGGCGTTGGGGATGATCCTGGCTCCGGCATGGCGCAGGTCCCAGACCACGCGGTTGACACCGATGTCACTGCCAAGCACGGGTTTCTTGTACCCCTCGCCGGGAGCATCTGGATCATCCTCCGGCAACTCCGTCGCCGGCTTCTTGCTGGAAAGGGTCTGCACGGCCTTGCCTTCCTCGTCTTCTATTGTCAGCGTGAGGTCCTTGCCGGCTTTCTTGTCGAGGATGTAATGCAGGATGGCCCCGGCCGGCGGATTGGCGCCGGCGATCTTGCTGTCCGTGCCATAGATCTCCGAGTGGTAGCGCCAGCGAATGGCCGGGGCAGCAGGCAGCAGCTGCGTGCCCGGCTTGAACTGCCGGATGGGAGTAAGATCGTCGAGAATCCAGATCGAGCGGCCGTTGGTGCCAACCACGAGATCGTCGCCCTTGACGACGAGGTCGCTGACCGCCACCGTGGGCAGGTTCAGCTTCAGCTTCTTCCAGCTCGCGCCGCCATCGCGCGCATAGTGGATACCATGTTCGCTGCCGACATACAGCATCCCCGGCGCGGCCGGATCTTCGCGGACCACGCGCAGGGAATCGTCCTGCGGCAACTTGCTGGAGAGTTTCTCCCAGGTGACGCCGAAATCGCTTGTCTTGTAAAGGTAGGGTCGTTGATCGTCGAGCCGATGAGCATCGACGACGACATATGCTGTTCCCGCGTCGCGGCGTGACGCCTCGATGCAGCACACCGTCCCCCACTCGGGCATGCCGGGGATGTTCTTGGTGACGTTGGTCCAGGTCTTGCCGGCATCGCGGCTGAGGTGCACCAGGCCATCGTCGCTGCCGGCCCAGAGGACGCCGGCCTGTTTCGGTGACTCGGCGATGGCGAAGATCGTGCAGTAATATTCCGCCCCGGTATTGTCGCCGGTGATCGGCCCGCCGGAGCGTTGCTGCTTGCTCTTGTCGTCGCGCGTCAGATCGGGACTGATCGCCTTCCAGGTCTTGCCCTGGTCGGTCGTCTTGAAGAGAACGTTGGCCGCGTGGTAAACGGTCTTCGGATCATGCGGCGAGATCAGAATGGGGGCGGTCCACTGGAAGCGATAGCGCATGTCCTTGGCGCCGTGCCCGGACGGGTTGGCGGGATAGATGCTGACGTTGCGGGCTTGCCGGGTGCGGAAGTTGAAACGCGAGATGTAGCCGCCGTACTCGCCGGCGTAGACGATGTCCGGGTCGGTCGGGTCGGGCATGGTGTAGCCGGTCTCGCCGCCGCCGACGCCGTACCAGTAGCCGGGGGCGATGCCGTCGTCGGACAGGCTGTTGCTCGGTCCGGAGGCAGTGCCGAGGTCCTGCATCGTGCCCGAGACATGGTACGGAACGCGGTTGTCGCAGTTGATGTGATAGAACTGGCAAATCGGCAACGGCGGCGCGTGCCAGGTCTTGCCGCCGTTGAGCGTGATATCGACGCCGCCGTCGTTGCTGTCGATCATGCGTCGCGGGTTCCTCGGGTCGATCCAGAGATCGTGATGATCGACGTGGTGCGGCCCCTTGATCTTCTTGAAACTCTTGCCGCCGTCGATGCTCTTGAGCATGTAGAGACTCGGGCACCAGACGACATCCGGGTTGGATGGATCGACAGCGACCACCGAGAAGTACCAGGGCCGGATGCGCAGATAATGGCGGTTGTTCATCAGCTTCCAGTTGTCGCCGCCGTCGTCGGAGCGGTACAGTCCGCCCTTGTCGCCGGCGGCCTCGATGAGGGCATAGACGCGCTGGCCATCGCTGGAGATGCCGAGACCGATGCGGCCGAGCGGGCCGGTGGGGAGACCGCCTTCCGATTGCGTCTCGGCGGGAGCCTCGCCCTCCCGCTGCGGCGTGCCGACGCGCTTCCAGGTGTCGCCGCCATCGCTGGAGCGGTACAGGCCGCTGCCGGGGCCGCCACTTGAAAAACCCCATGGCGTGCGCCGTGCTTGCCACATGGCGGCGAATAGGATGCGCGGGTTGGATGGATCCATGACGATGTCGATGGCACCGGTGTCGGCGTCCTTCTTGAGAATTTGTTGCCAGCTCTTGCCGCCGTCCGATGTTCGGTAGACGCCGCGCTCCGGATTCGGGCCAAACGCGCGGCCCAGCACCGCCGCGTAGGCGACGGTGGCGTTTTTCGGATGCACGACGATGCGGCTGATCTGCCCTTCCTGCTTCCAGACGTGCTTCCACGTCTTGCCAGCGTCGGTGGACACGTAGATGCCGTTGCCCGGCTGGACGTTGCCGCGGATGTTGGCCTCGCCCGAGCCGACGTAGACGACATTGGGATCGGAATCCGCGACCGCGATGGCGCCGATGGACGACGTGGGTTGATCGTCAAAGATCGGCTTCCAGACATGGCCGGCGTCGTCGGACTTCCAGACGCCGCCGGACGCCGTCGCCATGTAATAGATGAGTGGATTGCCCGGGATGCCGCAGGCCCGGCTGACGCGGCCGCCGGCAGCGGGGCCGATGGAGCGGAACTTGAGTTGCTTGAAAGGATCCTTGGCGTCTTGCGCAAAGGACGGCGCGACAAAGAACAGTGCGAACAAGACGGCGGCGCAACGTTTCATGTGACATCCCCGGTGCTAGTCGCCGCTTGCGGTTTCGCGCACTCGCGCGCGAGCCGGTGCGCAAAACCGCAAGCGGTTGGGTTTCTTTTCGGCTTGTCTCAGTCTATGAACGCCCCGGAAAATCCGCGAACTGCTTGCCGAACTCGGAACTTCTATTCGTCCGGGTTTTTCAAATTGGCAGCAGCCTCATTCCAAAAGGCATTCTTCGCGGCGGCGGGAAGATCCAGTTTCTTTATCGCAGCAAGCAAGTTGTATCGATCCTGTTCACCCATGCAAGCCAACAAACAGTCTGCCAGCAGAGACACGCTTGAGTTTACAAACTGCCGCGTCCGGAAGTTATCCTCGTGATCCAGCATCCAAACGAGGCCCGTTTCGTCTTCAATGCAAATCGGATTTCCGGAGCTGTCAGAGCCAATCATCCGATATTGGTCCACTAGCTTCTTGTCAGCAGTCGACCATTTGTCCTTGGGGCCAAACATCTTCCACAGCCTTGGCATGATTTCTGCTTGGTCGAAGGTGAGAAACGGTGCGGCTTCGTCGGGCAGAATCCCGCCGCCGCATGAAAGGAAATTTGGAGGACCAAGGTCTGTTTGTCCACACTCATGCTGGCGAGTAAGCCAACGGGCTTTGAATGAATCCTGTTTGCCTTTTCGTTTCGCCATCGCGAACTCCATGACTTGAAAACCTTGGTACGATTGTAGCAACGAGCAAAAGCACGCGTCCCCAAAAATTCCGCGAATCATTCCGACATAATTCTTGTTCTTGCCCGCGCCTGCCCTTACAATCGCCCTTGCCATCTTGCCATTTCCAATGGGAGGGACAGACGCAATGAACGACCACACGGAACCCGACCAGCCAGCAACCGGGAAAGCGACAAACGGCAACGGCATGTCGCGTCGGCAGTTCATGAAAGGCTCGGGCGTGGCAGCCGCCGCCACGGCGCTGACCCAGGCGCCGCTGCTCGAGGCGTCCGCTGCCCAGCCTGCCGCCGGCGAAGTCCCCGGCATGGGGCCCGCGGCCGGTCGCCTCACGCTCAATGTCAACGGCCAGAAGATGACCACCAACATCGAGCCGCGCGTCACGCTGCTCGACGCACTGCGAAACTATCTCGACGTCACCGGCTGCAAGCGCGTCTGCGACCGCGGTTCTTGCGGCGCCTGCACCGTCATGCTCGACGGCAAGCCGGTGTATTCGTGCAGCATGCTGGCCCTGGAAGCACAGGGCAAGCCGATCCGCACCGCCGAGAGCCTGGTCCAGGGCGAGAAGCTGGATCCCGTGCCGGCGGCGTTCGCCCGCTACGACGCCCAGCAGTGCGGCTTCTGCACGCCGGGCTTCGTGGTGGCCATGAAGGCCGTCTTCGAGCAAAACGCCAAGCCGTCGCCCGCCGAGGTCGAACGTGGCCTGGCCGGCAACATCTGCCGCTGCGGCACTTACGAACAGATGCGCGACGCCATCTACGCGCTGTGCAACCAGAAGAGGAGGAGCTAACCATGCCATGGCCAAGCAAGCGCCGAGTGATTGGCACCAAGGTTCCGAGGCTTGACGCCCCCGTCAAGGCCACGGGCCGCGCCAAGTACAGCTTTGACATCAACCGTCCCGGCATGTTGCATGCCCGCATCGTGCGTTGCCCGCACGCCCATGCCCGTGTGAAGAGCATCGACACCGCCGCTGCCGAGAAGATTCCCGGCTTTCGCGCCTTTCACCTGCTGGTCAAGCCAGGCGTGGAGTTGCTCTTCGCCGGCGCCGAGATCATCGCCGTCTGCGCCGACACCGAGGAACACTGCGAGGACGTGGCACGCGCCGTCCGCGTGGCCTATGAAGTCCTGCCGCACCTGGTGAAGGAGGAGGACGCCCTCCGCCCCAATCAGCAGGGCACGCTGGGCGGCAACGATCCGAATGTCGGCCCCGGCGGCGAGTTTGCCACCGCCAACTTCGACGCCCAAGCGTTCCAGAACGTGGCCCACACCGTGGAAGCTCGCTACGGCGTGCCGGTGATCTGCCATCAGTGCCTGGAATCACACGGTCAGGTCGCCGAGTGGGACAAGGATCTGGCCAACCTCACGGTGTACGCCTCCACGCAGGCCGTGCCGCTGGTGGCCGGCCAGTACGCGCAGTACTTCAAGATTCCGGTCACACGTGTCAAGTGCATCACGCACTACATGGGGGGCGGGTTCGGCAGCAAATTCAACCCCGGCCCCGAGGGTCTGGCCGTCGCCGAACTGGCCCGCAAGACGCGCGCCCCCGTCAAGCTCATGCTGGACCGCGCCGAGGAGGTGACAGTGGGCGGTCAACGGCCATCGGCGGCCGGAACCGTCAAGATTGCGGCCACCAAGGACGGCGTTGTCCGGGCGTACGAGGTCGATTGCTACGGCTCGCCAGGCGTCGGCCGCGGCGCCACCGTCAACATGCAATACCTGCCCTACGTTTACTCGCACATTCCGTTCATCAAGCGGAAACATCGTGTCGTCCGCTTGAATATCCAGACCGCACGGGCCATGCGTGCTCCGGGTCATCCGCAGAACTGCTACCTGACCGACCAGGCCCTCGACGACCTGGCGGCCCGCTTCAATCCGCCGATCGACACGCTGCAATTCCGCTTGCGGAACCTGCCGCCCAACGATCCGGACGCGGCCAAGAACGCGCCGCTCTCCTATCTGGCGCTGCGGCATACCATCTACACGCGCGAGATCGAGATCGCTCGCAAGCTCTCGCAATGGGACAAGAAGTGGCACGCGCCGGGCGCCGACAAGGGGGTCGTCAAGCGCGGCATCGGCATGGCGCTGCATACCTGGGGCGGCGGCGGCGGCGTCAACAACGACGTCCGCGTCACCATCTCGGCGGACGGCTCCGTGCTTTGCCAGTGCTCGACGCAAGATCTGGGCACGGCGGAACGCACCGTGCTGGCCATCGTCGTGGCCGAGGTCCTTGGCCTCGAGCCGCGCGACATCACCGTGCAGATCGGCGAGAGCCCGTTCGGCCGCTCGACGCCCTCCGGCGGCAGCACGACTTGCCCCGGCACCGCGCCGGCGGCTCTCAACGCCGCCAATGCGGCGCGCGACGCTTTCTTCCGGGCCATCGCTCCTCGGCTCAATGCCCAACCGGGCGATCTGGTGATCGAGCCGGGACGTGTCGTCAACCGCGGCAATAACGAAGGCATGCCGTGGCGGCAAGCCTGCGCTCGTCTGGGTCAGAACACGTCGGTCGGCACCGGCGACTGGACCCCAGGATTGTCGTTGCAAGGCGTCGGCGGAGTGCAGACCGCGGAGGTCGCCGTCGATACGGAAACCGGCGTGGTTCGCTGCACCAAGATCGTCGCCGTGCAGGATTGCGGGCTGGTCATCAACAAGCTCGGCTGCGAATCGCAGACGGCCGGCGGCGTCATCATGGGTCTCAACTACGCCCTGTTCGAGGAGGCCATCTTCGACCGCACGACCGGCCGGCAGGTCAATCCAAACATGGAGTTTTACAAGCTGGGCGGCATACAGGATATGCCGGACATCGTCGTGCACATGATGGACATGCCTGAACGAGGCGTGATCGGCATCGGCGAGCCGCCGACCATCGCCACCTGCGCCGCCGTCGGCAACGCGGTCTTCAACGCCATCGGCGTCCGCGTTCCCAATGCACCCTTCACCCCGGACCGCGTCCTGGCCGCGCTCGCTTCGAGAAAGGGGAACCGCTAATGAAGAACTTCACCTACTACCGGCCGACCTCGGTCGATCAGGCTCTCGCCCTGCTGGACACTCGATGGGGCACGGCAGAGTTGCTCGCCGGCGGCACCGACCTGCATGACTTGCAGAAGGAATACGTCGCGCAACCCAGTCGCGTGGTGAGTCTGGGCGGCGTCAACGGTCTTGGCGGCATCGCCGCCAACGACCGCGAGGTACGCATCGGCGCCGGCGTCAAGCTGGCTGAGATTGCCGCCCATGCCGCGATTCGCAAGCACTTCCCCGGACTGGCATCCGCCGCCGGCGACGTGGGCGGGCCGCAGATCCGCAACATGGGCACGCTCGGCGGCAACCTGTGCCAGCGCAATCGCTGCTGGTACTTCCGCGACGAACACACCAACTGCTTGCTCAAGGGCGGCCAGCGCTGCTTCGCCCTGGAAGGCGAAAACCGCTACCATGCGGCCTTCGCCCAGGGACACCGCTGTGTCATCGTCAATCCATCGACGCTGGCGCCGGTACTGATCGCGCTCGACGCCACCGTGGAAGTGCAAGGCCCGCGCGGCCGGAACAATGTCGAACTGGCCAAGTTCTTCCGCGCCCCCACGGGACCCACCGAGCGCGAAACCATTCTTGCGCCCAACGAGATGGTCACATCGGTCACGATTCCGGTGCGCGGCCTGGCCAATGCCAGCTACGAGGTCCGGCAAAAACAGTCCTACGACTGGCCTCTCGTGCAAGCAGCCGTGAGCTTCACGCGTCAGGACGGCAAGGTGAACGCTGTCAAGATCGTGCTGGGTCACGTCGCGCCGACGCCGCAAGTGGCAGAGGCCCGAGGCATCGCCGGCCGTGCTGTCACGGAGGACACCGCCGCCGCCGCCGGCCGCGCCGCCGCCGAGGGCGCCAAGCCCTTGAGCCAGACCGGCTACAAGATCCGCCTCATCGAGGTCGCCGTCAAGCGTGCCCTGCTCATCGCGGCCGGGCAGAAGCGATACTGGGAAGCGTGATCATTTTTGATTTTCGACTTTTGATTTTTGATTGCCAATCAAAAATCAAAAGTCAAAATTGAAATGCCAGAGGTTGAATCATGTCAGAGCCGACCACACCCTACCGTCCGCGCTGCTTGCACTTGACTTGCAAATCCATGCAGGTCTTCGGCGAGAATTTCGAGAACGATCCGGAGTACCAGGCCGGCATGACCGAGTTCTGGTGCACGCAAACCTTCACCGCCCAGGGACCAGACGGCGGCTACACGTCTCTCGAACTCTGCTCCAACCCGGAGCGCGAGTGCTTCAAGGAATTCTGAGCGGCTTGCGCTGGCCTAAGCTTCACTCTCGCGAGGTCTCTCGTGGGCGACCTGCTCGTATCACGTTCGGTCGCCTATGGCTGCCCGCTAATCCTTGGCTGAATGATTGATCGTGATTGCTTCCGCTCGCGTTCGTGGTATTTTGACAGGAACGCAGAATGGAGAATCAACGATCATGAATCAACCGCTGCATTACGGCCTGGTTGCTCTCTTGCTTGCCAATGCCCCGACGGTCCGCGCCGATGCTGCCGCCGCTCCTGTGGAGTTCAATCGCGACATCCGGCCGATCCTGTCCAACGCCTGCTTTGTCTGCCATGGGCCGGACAACAATCTACGCAAGGCGGAATTGCGGCTGGATCGCGAGAAGGATGCCTTTGCGGATCGAGGCGGTTATCGCGTGCTCGTCCCGGGCAAGCCGGACGAAAGCCCGCTGTATCAGCGCATCACGGCGCGCGGCAAGAAGCAGATGCCGCCGCCCAAGCACCCACATCAGTTGACAAAGGCACAAATCGAGCTGCTGCGCTGCTGGGTGGCTGAGGGAGCCAAGTACCAGGAACACTGGTCGCTGATCGCGGCCAAGAAGGCGGCCTTGCCAGCGCTCAAGAACGCCGACTGGGTGCGTAACCCTATAGACCGATGCGTCCTCGCCCGGCTGGAGCAGGAAGGGATTGCGCCAGCACCGGAGGCGGACCGACGCACGTTGATCCGCCGGCTTTCCTTTGACTTGACAGGACTGCCGCCGGAACCCGATGAGGTGGACGCCTTTGTCAACGACAACACGTCGACTGCATACGAGAAGATGCTGGAACGGCTGCTGCGCTCGCCACACTTCGGCGAGCGCATGGCCCAGCACTGGCTGGACTGGGTCCGCTTCGCCGACACGGCCGGCTATCACAGCGACAACCACCGCGACCTGTATCTCTATCGCGATTATGTCATCGCCGCTTTCAACGACAACATGCCATTCGATCGCTTCACCACGGAGCAACTCGCTGGCGATCTGCTGCCCGAGCCCACGCGCGCTCAAAGAATCGCATCCGGTTACAATCGCCTGTTGCAGACCACCGAGGAAGGCGGCGCCCAGGCCAGGGAATACATGGCCAAGTATGCGGCCGACCGGGTGCGCAATTTCTCCTCGGTATGGCTGGGCATGACCATGGGCTGCGCCGAGTGCCACGATCACAAGTTCGATCCGTTCAGCACCCGAGAGTTCTACAAGCTGGAGGCGTTCTTCGCGGACATCCAGGAGGTCGCGGTCGGCCGGCAGCCGCAAACTCTCATGCCAAATCCGGATCAAGCGAAACGGCTCAAGGAACTGGATGGCGCGATTGCCGCCGCGCAAGAGCAGCTGAAGACAAAAGGCGACGCCGCGGCAAAGACGCGGTTGGCCGAGTTGCAGAAGCAGAAGCAGGCGATGACAAAGGATGTGCCAACGACGCTGATCTCGACGGCGATGAACCCGCGCCACATCCGCATTCTGAAGCGCGGCAACTGGCTCGACGATTCCGGCGAGCTTGTCGTTCCCGGCGTGCCGGCCGCGCTGCCGCCACTCAAGGTCGCCAGGCAGCGTGCCGACCGCCTCGATCTGGCCCGCTGGCTCGTCGCTGCCGACAATCCACTGACAGCCAGGGTTTTCGTCAATCGTTTGTGGATGGTGCTGTTCGGCCAGGGCATTGTCAAGACGACGGAGGACTTCGGCGCCCAGGGCGCCTGGCCAAGCCATCCGGACCTGCTCGACTGGCTCGCGATCGAGTTTCGCGATAGCGGCTGGAACGTCAAGCACATGATCAAGCTGATGGCCACGTCGGCGACCTATCGGCAAAGCGCGCGGGCCTCCGAGAAGCTGCGGCAGCGCGATCCGTCCAACCTGTTGCTGGCCCGCCAGGCGCGCTTCCGCCTGGACGCGGAGGCAGTGCGCGACAACGCACTCGCCATCAGCGGACTGCTATCACGCAGGATCGGCGGCCCCAGTGCCAAGCCGTACCAGCCGGCCGGCTACTGGAAGCTGCTGAACTTCCCGACGCGTGTTTACCAGGCGGACAAGGGCGAAAACCAGTATCGCCGCGGGCTGTACACTTACTGGCAGCGAACCTTTCCGCATCCAAGCTTGCTGGCCTTCGATGCACCCAGCCGCGAGGAGTGCACGGCGGAGCGCACACGATCCAACACGCCGCTGCAAGCGCTGGTGCTGCTCAACGATCCCAGCTACGTGGAAGCCGCCCGCGCCCTGGCCGAGCGCATCATGCGCGAAGGCACGACACGCGAAGGGACGACGCGCGAGGCCGTGATCCAGGCAGCCTATCGGCGCGCGCTCAATCGTCCCGCGCAGCCCGCGGAAGTCGCACTGCTGACGGGCCTTTTCGAGAAGCATCTTGCACAGTATCGCGCGGATGGCAAGTCGGCCGAGGCGTTCCTTCGCGTCGGTGATCGGCCCGCGCCCGGCGATGTCCCCGTGGCGGAACTGGCTGCCTGGACGTCGGTGGCCCGCGTGATCCTGAATCTGCACGAGACGATCACGCGCAATTGAGCGCGGGTCGATTCGCTGGCATGTCAACCGCGGCTCGCAGGTTGCCACACGAAGATCTCCCCCTTGCCCGGAACCGAGTGGTCGCCGGAATGACGCAGATAGACGCCCGCGGCGCTATCGACGGGAAGAGACACGCCCAGGGTGCGCAAGTGCTTCGCGTAAAGTTGCAAGAACGTCGGCATATAGGCGGCGGCATACTCGAACGTGGGCAGTAGCTGAAGCGGAGCCAGAGAAATGATCGTGCCGCGAAACATCCAGGCGCCGGTGCGGATCTCGGCGCCGCCGCCGAGGATGATGGTGCCGCCCTTCATCTGCAGGCCGGCAAAATCGCGGACAGGGCCGGCGACGGCGATGATGCCGCGCTTCATGCGCATGCCGACCTCCAGGCCTGCCGAACCATTGACGAGGATGGCGCCGCCTTTCATGCCGGCCAGACTACCCCGATAGGCGGCGCCGATCTGGCCACCGGCATTGCCGGCGACACGGATGAGTCCGCCGGTCATCTCGGCGCCAAGCCAATCGCCGGCGTTGCCGGCCGCCTCGATCCTGCCGCCCCTCATGTAGGCGCCCAGGTGCATGCCGGCGTTGCCGTGGATCTTGATCGTGCCGCGCGACATTTCCCGGCCAATCCATTTCACGCGGCCGGTGTCGCCGTGAATCTCGAGCTGATCGCTGTCCGCGCCGTCCACGTCGAAGAACTCGTCAAGCCGGCATTGCCGCTTGCCCAGATAGATCGGCACGGCGCGGATGGCGGCGTTGCTTTGCCCCACGAGTCGATCGGGCGTGAGCGATTCCGCTTCCAGCGGCACCGTCGGCTGCTTCTTGAGCCGTACCGTGATCATGTCGAACCTCCGCTCTCCGGCTCGCAGAGTTTCAGCCCGTGCACGCGTTCGGTTTCCACGGGATAATTCTCGAAAGACATCGTGTACTGCTGCTGGAACACCGGCTTCAGGAAGTCCTCGATTTTTTCATCGAAGGCAGGCTTGACGACAAAGGCCTGGCCATTGGCGGTGTTCTTGATGTCTCCCTCTTCGACGACGATCTCGCCGGCCTTGATGACATAGCGCGGATAGCGAAACATTTGCTCGCCGTCCGGATTCTTGTTGAAGATGGCGATGTCCGCATCGGCGCCGACGCCCAGGTGCCCCTTCTGCTTCATGCCCAGCGCCCGGGCCGGGCCGGCCGACGTGATGATGGCGATCTCGTAGAGCGAATATTCCCGGTCGATGTCCCCGAGAACGATGCGCGACTGCGCCTTGGCCGGCAGTTTCTTGACGCGCTCCTTGCGCACGTCGGCGTGCATCAGCAAATGGATGATCTCGGGATAGCGCCAGAAGCAGGCGCCGTTGGGATGGTCGGTCGTCAGGAAGATCCGCCACGGATCATCGATCAGCAAGAGCAGTTCCAGCCCGACGGCCCACTGCACGGCATTGACGAGGTTGGAGCCCTTGTAGGTGTAGGGGACGATGCCGCAGCCGGTCTCGTTCTCGACGTCGAGGTTGCCCCACTTGCGGCCGGTGAGCTGATAGAGCAAATGCTGCCAGGGACCGTCGGCGGTGATCGTGACGGCGTTGCCGAACAGCACGGCGCCCGCATCGCAGGTGAGGTTCTTGTGCTTGTTGAAATACTCTGCGAGCTGCGCCGCCTCGGAGCGCATCGTGTGCCAGTCGTCGCCGCCGTAAGCGTGAAACTGCAGATGGGCCATGTGGGCGCGATTGCCTTCCAGCACCTTCATGGTCTCGAGCGTGGTGGCAATGTTACCGGGAGCGCCGAGGTTATTGCAATGCAGGTGCAGCGGATGCGGCAGCCCGAGGTCATCGACGATCCGCGCCAGGCTGGACACGATCTGCGCGGGCGTGACCTTGCTGTAGCCGTAAACCGGCTCGTGCAGCTGCTTGGCGTCCTTGCCCCATTTCCAGGCGGTGACGCCGCCGGGATTGACCGCCTTCACGCCGTAGACCTTGGCCGCCCAGATCAGCCAGGCGACGACATGCCTGGCCCGCTCGGCATCGCCGGCCTCCAGCAGGTCCATGACGATCTCGTTGTTGGCCATCAGTAAGCAGGCGGCCTTGTCGATGATCGGCGTGTCGTTGAGTTCCTCGTGTGTGTGCTTGGCCGACAGCACCGGCACGGCGGCTTCCACGACGGTGGTGTAGCCCATGCCGGCGTACAGATAGCCGGTCGCGAAGGTGGTGGGCGTGGGCCCGCCGACGCCGGCGCGCGTGTGCTCGGTATGCATGAACTTGGCCGCGGCCCGCTGGTTCTCCGGAGTCAGCGCCCGGGCGAAGTTGAGGGCGGCGCCGGCCACGTGCGTGTGAATGTCCACGCCCCCCGGGAAGACGACCATGCCGGCGGCATCGAGCGTGCGACCGCCGCTGACGGACGCGACTATCTTGCCGCTGTCGATGCAGATGTCCTTGACGACGCCATCGATATTGTTGGCGGGATCATAAACCTTGCCGCCGGTGATGCGAAGCATGCGGATACTCGGTTGCCTGCGTTGTCGGACATCGGGCCGTACTGATAGGGATATGGTCGCGTCCATGCATCGCACAGGCAGAGCAATGGAGTCTTCCGAGTCCTCCGCTGATGAGGGCGCAGCGCCGGGCGGTTCAACTTCCGGCCGCGCGCGAGGGTGGGAGTTGTCAAGCTCAGTCGCGTACTTTTTGTGTGAAAACCGCGACCCTGACACACGAACAACCTGGCCGACCTGTCGACCACTCGAAGGCATGCCATAAGTAATTCGCAGACAACAGATTGCGACGACGAGTTGCCGGCCACATGGGGTCGGTCGTTTGGCCGGCAGGCCCGGCAACGAGCGGCAACTGGCGTGCTTGATCGTTGACACAATCCTCCCGCAGATTGAGTTTTGCCATCTGGCGGATCCGGCGGGAAGAACGCCATGAAACGGTTTCCCAGCTCCTCAGTCTTGCCCGCGTTGCCGAACCATATCGTTCCGCGGTTGGCTTGGAAAATCCTCCGCGAGGCAGGTACAATCCCACCGGGAGACGCCGTTTCGGCGCGGACGGAGCCGTCTGCCGTGAGGCTGTCGCCCGGCGAGGACGATTTCATGCCTGGATGCTTGCGGATGCTGGTTGCTGGCGCGATCCTGATCGCCACACCATGCGCGGCGACGGCGCAGGAGCTATGGCACGACCGCCCCAAGGAATACGTGCCGGCGCGGCCGCCGACGCAGAAAGAGCTGGACCGCCGCGAGGCGCTCAATGCCTATGTCCTCGGCCTCCTCTGCGAACGCGAGGATCGTCTGCTCGAAGCGATCCAGGCTTATGAAAAGGCCGCGCGGCTCGATCCCGAGGCGGCGCCGGTCTTCAAGGCCATGGTCCCCTTCTACATGGCGATGGAGCGGATCAACGAGGCGCTGGCCGCCAACCGCAAGGTCGTCGAGCTGGATCCGGACGATTTCGAGGCCTGGTACATGTACGCCCGGCAACTCAAGGCGCTGGGCCGGGCCAAGGAAGCGCAGGTCGCCGTCGAGAGCGGACTGAAGACCAGGGGCATCAAGGATTCCCCGGAGACGTTGCAGGCGTTGCACTTTCTGCTCGGCAACCTGCGCGAGGCCGCGGCTGAGTACCAGTCAGCGGCCGAGTCGTACCAGCAGGCCGCCAAGATTCTCGATCATCCCGACGCGATACTCGACCACTTGCCGCTGGACAAAAACGTGCTGGCGGCCCGCGGCGCCGAGATGTACGAGCGGTCCGGCAACATGTCGCTCAAGGCAAGACGCTTCGACGACGCCGTCGCCTCGTTTCGCCTGGCACAAAAACGCCATCCCGACGGCGCTGGCCGGCTCAACTTCAACCTCGCCCAGGTCTACCGGGAGCAGGGCAACTTGCCGCTAGCCCTCAACTCGCTCGACGGCTATCTGCGTCTGCAGCCGCAGGGACTGGAAGCGTACGAGCTGAAGATAGAACTCCTGCAAAAGGCGAAGCGCCAGGGCGAGATTCTCCCCTGGCTGGAGCATGCCGCGCAGGCGGATGCCTTCAACACCGGCCTGCGCTTGTTGCTGGCCCGGACACACGCGAGCCTGGGCAGCCAGGAATCGAAGATGCGGGCGGAAAAGATCTATCGCGAACTGGTCGCCAAAGCGCCGTCGGCCGAGGTCTATCGCGGTCTTTTCAAGCTCTATCAGCAGGAGGCTCGCGTGGGCATGACGCGCGTCTTGGCGCAGGTGGACGCCACGCTTGCCAAGGCCAAGGAAGGCATGCCTGATCCGGCCCAGGCGCAGGCGATGATCGCCGCGCTGCGCGAGGAGCCGGCATTATCGAAGGAGTTTGTCGAGGCCGGCTTTCGGCAACTGAAGGATGGCCGGAAAATGTCGTTCGGTTGCCTGCAATTGCTCGCACTGCTCGCGGACCGCAATCGCCAGCTTGATGCCGCCGAGGCGTTTCTGCGGCAAGGGCTGCGGCAGCCGCCGCCGGACACCGAGGTCATGCTCTACAGCGGTCTGCTCCGCGTATTGTGGAAGGCCAACAAGCCCGAGGAGGTGCTCAAGGTCTGCCAGGATGGCCTGCGGCGCTCGCGCGTCACGCATCCGGTCCTCTTCCACAGCGAGCAGGCGCGTGCCCTGGCCCGGCTGGGCAAGATGGAACAGGCGCTCGCCGAGGCGGACAAGGCTTACAACCTGGCCGCCGACCCGGACCGCTTCGCCATGCGACAACTGAAGATTCGACTTTTGACCATGGCGGACAAGCTCGACCGCGCCGAGGCGGAGTGCCAGGCCATCCTCAAGGAGATCCGCCAGCCCGGCGAGATACTGGAGACGCGCTACCTGCTCTCCAACATTTACTCGGCGGCGAAGGACTATCCCAGGGCCGAGGAGCAGCTCGGGCTGGTGCTGAAGCTGGACCCGAGCAACGCTACCGCCAACAATGACCTTGGCTACCTGTGGGCCGATCAGAACAAGAACCTCAAGCAAGCCGAGGAACTGATCCGCAAGGCGATCGAGCTGGACCGGCAACAACGCAAGAAGAGCGCTGCCGCCGAGATCGACGCCGATAACCCCGCGTATCTCGATAGCCTTGGTTGGGTGCTGTTTCGTCTCGGGCAGACCGAGGCGGCCCGCCGCGAGCTGGAACGAGCCACCGCCCTGCCGGACGGCAGCGACCCCACCATCTGGGATCACCTCGGCGACGTCTACTATCGCCTGCGCGAGACGGATCGCGCCCGCGCCGCCTGGCAGCGAGCCCTCCAGTTGTACGAGCAAGAAAACCATCGGAGAATGGATGCCAGGTACAAGGACGTGCAACGTAAGATGAAGCTCCTGGACTCCGCCCGACAACCGTAAGGCCCGTGACAAGGTATAGGGCTCCTCGTCGCAACGATCGTCGAGCAAATCGGCCGGTCCGAAGATGGAGGCTGCAGGTCCCTTTGGCCCTTCAACCCTCCCGACAAA
>VGYC01000113.1 GCA_016873095.1 Planctomycetota bacterium
CCAACACTTCTGCCGATACTGTCGGTGGAGCATCCATGCCAACCGCAACAGTACCCGAAACCACGATTCCGAGCTATATCGACCCGTGACCGGTTACTCGGCTTCGAGCGCCCGGCACAGACGCATTCGCGACAGGCTGCTGCCCACGAAGCCGGCCACGACCTCGCAGTAGCGCACGTCGCGCTGGTTCAGCATGCCTGATTTCTTGTAAACATGCAAAGCACCGAGGATTTCCTGGTCCCAGCGCACCGGCACGCAAACAGCATCGCTGAACGGCGCCAGACTGTCGCTGGACGATGTGGACGATATGCCGGCTTTGAGCCACGCGGTTGTGCCTGTTTCCTGGACGCGGCGGGTCAACTGCCTGCTGAGCTGTGCGTCCACCTCGGCACTGGCGGGCTGGACCTGCTTGGAGAACGGCTCATCCGGATCCAGGCTCAGATAGCCGCTCGTCGAGGAACGCACTCGTCGAACGAGGGACTCCAGGGTGTGAGCGATGAGTTCGTCGGCGCGCGCGAAACGCGCCGCGGTTGCCATGAAATCGTACAGGGCGCTCAGGTCGTCCGCCCATAGCCCCGTGCGCGCGTCCACGGTGGATTTGTTGTCCATGGGGATGGCACGTGGCAGGGCGGGCAAGGCGCCCACCGGTTCGGTGATCTTGCCGCTTTCCACGGTGCGGAAGACCAGGCGAACGTCGGCGATGCCGATGACCTGGCCGGAATGCAGCGTTGTCGGCTGCCGGATCTTTTCGCCGTCTACAAAAGTGCCGTTGAGTGTGTCCAGGTCGCGGACCACCCAGCTGCCGTTTTCGGACTCGATGCGTGCATGGATGCGCGAAGCGTGCTCATCGTACAGGATCACCGAGTTTTCACGACTACGGCCGAGAGTGACGGGCTCGACGCCAAGCTCGAAAGTGGCCGGCGCGGCTTCTCCCTCGAGAATGCTGAGAATCGCTGAGGTGGGCATGATTGCTCAATTGCGGTACGAGTTCGTGATGATAGAATAAGACTGGTTCTCCTGTAGCCGCAAGCCGAACGGAAGCTCGTGCACGATCGTAGCAACTTCCAGCATCAACCTGCAAGGGCTAATTCCATGAGCGCCTTTTCTTCCGGTAGCGCTGGCAACCATGGCCCCAATCTTCCCATGACATCGCCAGGATCATCTTCACCGGAAGAATTCTTTTTGACAAGCAAAAAATTCCCCGGCGCTGGTTTCGAGACGGAGTCTGCCGCTCCGGCAAGCCCATCGGCCGGCAAGAGCAATTCCGGACGCATCGCCGTCACTGTTGCCGTGCTCATGCTCGTGATCGGCGGCATCGCCTGGGTGGTGCAGTTTCTCCCCGGCAAGCAGCGGGTCGTGCCGCCGCCTCCGCCTGACCAGGAGCTATTGCGCTTCCCCGAGGTCAAGGCCGTCTGGGACCCGAAAGATGAAGAATATGCCTTCGAGGTCGAGCGCGATGACCGCGGCAGTTACGACTACTATTTCGAGAATGCCTACCCGGGCAGCGTTCAGCTAGGTCTGGAGTCGACGAGTTGCGATTGCTCCGATGTGAAGGTGGGCTTGCTCGCGTCCACGGAGCTGTTGTCGCGCTGGCAGAAACTTGAGACCCGCCGTCGCAACGGCGAGCGCGACGCGGTCTTCTCCGACAATGATCTGACCTGGTTGCCCCTCGACAAGATCAAGGGCGTTACCGTGCCGGCGCAAGGCACGGGCCTGCTCCGCGTCGGCTGGCATGCGCGCAAGCCAGAAGGAAACCAGTTGCGCTTGAAGGTTGGAGTCTGGTCCTATCCGGACGATCACGCAACCCAGCGCCGCTGGCTTTATGTTGACATGTTGACGCGCGTCGTGCCGCGACTGGGTTTCAACACGGGCAAGGTTTCGCTGGGCACGCTATCCGGAGGGAAGGCGACCGCCGAAGCCATCGCCTGGTCGGCGACGCGTTCGAAGCTGAATCTGCAAGTGACAAATGACGATCCGCTGTGTGCCTGGACCGTGACGCCGCTCAGCAAGCAGTCAACGCCGGTGCTGGAGGCCAGCTTGCGGAAGGGCGGCTTGAACACCCGGGTTCGTTCAGCGGCCGCGTTGCGCTTGACCGTTGCCGAGGAAAAAGGCGGCAAGGTGCTCGATCAGGGACCATTCCAGCGGCGCCCCACGATAACGCTCGACGGCGAGACTGTTCAGGACGGTTTGCCCCTTTTTCAGGGGCGCGTACAGGGAGATATCCGCATCGGCGGCCTGGATGAATCCGGCAAGATTCAGCTGAAATCCTTCCCGGTCAGCGACGGCGTACGCCAGAAGCTCTTTTTGTGGGCGGACCGCAAGATCGCGCTGGAGGTCGATGCGCGCCATCCCGCCTTTCTTGAGGCCAAGCTGGCCGAAAGTTCAGAGGAGTCCTCGGCCAAGGAGAAAAAATGGATTCTCGAGGTCGTCGTGCCACGCGGCAGTCCGCCGGGCCCGTTTGCCGACGATAGTGCCATTCTGCTGCGCACGGATGCCGTCCCGCCGCGCCGTGTCCGAATCCCCATTCAGGGAACGGCAGTCCCGGGTTGACGGAGTAGGCGAACTACGCAAACGGGGCGAGGCCGACGGGGAGGCGAGGTTCTGGTCGAGCCGAGAATGCTCGGCGGCCGGCCCGGTAGGTTTCGTCTCCGCCGTCAACCCGTCAAGCGACTCGCCAGCTACCGTTGACAGAATTCGCAAAAAAAGGGACAAATAAAGCTGGGCCCGACGACCCCGGCCCGAAGTGAGCGCGTGAATGGAATCACTGTCCTCCGAGCAAAGGGATAGTCATGGAGCGGAACGATCGCAAGGGCCGGCTGCGGTTGGATATACTGGGAGTCACCGTTCTCCTCGCCGTGCTGGCGGGCGTTGGCCTGACGGTCCTGTTGCAGGGATTGCGTGACGGCCAGGCGCAGACGATAACCGAGAACATTCCCAAGGGGCCGGCTCTCTTCAAGGGCTGGCAGAAACCTGATGTCGCGATCCTGGTCAGTGGGCAGATGCACGGCTATCTGCAACCGTGCGGTTGCTCGGAGCCGCAATACGGCGGCCTGATCCGGCGCTACAACTGCGTCAAGTCCCTTCGCGAAAAGGATTGGCCGCTCGTGGCCGTCGATCTTGGCGATATCGCCACTGCCGCCAGTCCCCAGGCCGTCTTGAAGTACACGACAGCCATGAAGGTCCTGAACCTGATGGGATATTCGGCCATTGCTGTGGGCAAGAACGAGTTCTACTTGCCGCTCGAAGTCGTTGAAGGGCATGCCTTGAACAACCCCATGCCGCGCGTCCTGGCCGCCAACTTGAGTGAACGCGTCTTCGAGCCCTGGATCATCGCGGACAAGGTAAGTCCGAAGATCGGCATCATCGGCCTGATCGGCCCCAGCGTGGTCAGCCAGGTGAGCAAGTTTCCCAACGTGAAGTTCGCCAAGAACAACCGCGATGTGATAGACAGGTCCCTCAAGGAACTCGGCGCCAAGAAACCGGAACTGGTCGTGATGCTCTATGAAGGGACGTTCAAGGAGGCGCAGAGCGCCGCTCAGTTCTTTGCGGCTGAACGGAAGAAGAACGCGCAATTGCCCAACATCAACATCATTCTGTGTCTGGAAGAGGAAGAAGAGCCATCCGGCGTGCCGCGGCAGGTCGAGGACACCTGGATACTGGGGATCGGTCACAAGGGGCGCTATGTCGGCGTCATCGGCGCCTATCGCGACGCCAGCAAGCCGACGAAGTTCGCGCTCAAGTATCAGCTGGTCTCCATGGGGCCGGAACTGAATACTCCCAAGGACAAGCTCGACGGGCATCCCGTCATGGCGATCTTCGAGGAGTATGCCAAGGACGTGAAGCAGGGCGGCTACCTGACCAAGTTTCCGCGCACGAAGCACCCTGTGCAACTCGCCTTTCCCAATTCTCGTTACGTCGGCTCGGAGCGCTGCGCCGATTGTCATCCACATGCGTTCAAGGTGTGGTCGGACTCGCGGCATTCACATGCGTTCAAGACCTTGGTGGATGCCTCGCCGCTCAAGTATCCGCCGCTACGGCATTTCGACGGCGAGTGCGTCTCCTGTCACACGGTCGGCTTCAATTACCAGAGCGGCTTTGCCGATCCGACCAACACGATCAAGCAGAATCAGCGGCTCATCAACGTTGGCTGCGAGAGTTGCCACGGACCGTGCAGTGCCCACGAGAGCAATCCGCAGAATGTCGCGATTCACAAGCTGATCAATCCGTACAAGAGCGACCCCAAGGCTCCGCCGGCAATCCAGAAGCAGCGACAGAATCAGCTCGACCATTTCTGCCAGAAATGCCACGACATCGACAATGATGTGAACTGGGGCAAGGTGCCATTTCACGTCAAGTGGGTGGACCGCGGCATCATTCACATGACGCCGAAGAAGTGACAGAACAGCGGGGACCGCAGCGCTGGCATGGCCATCCTGGCATGACCATCCTGGCATGACCATCCTGGCATGGCGTTGCGGGCTGGGCGATTCAATCCTTGGCCGCAGTCCGGCTTTTTTCTTTGCCGCGCCGGTCCTTGTCGCTGGCGTACTCGTAGCTGACGATCTCGTCCCCCGGCAGTTGCCGCAGCGGGCTCATGTTCGGTCCGGGGCGTTTCAGGACATGCTGCTTGTAACGGACGGTTCTGGCCTCCAGGCAGCGGCCCTGGGCGTCCTTTTTGAGGATGCTGTGGCCATCCGCGTTGAAGTCCGTCTTGCCGTCCGAGGCGAAGCGCTCCCAGCCTTCGAACTGGCCCTCTACTCCATAGCGATACACGTCCCGCCAGTAACGCGGCACTGAGATACGCGGATCGACGAAGTTGTCATGAAACTTCACGGTGATGACGCCGGGATAGACGAGGCGGCTCAGCACCTCGGCGTTGAAGTGCTCAATCAGGCATCGAGCATATGGCGAAAGCGGCGTCTTGTCGACACGCACCGGGAAAGCAGTGTTCGACTTGATGAGTCCGAGGTCGGCGAGGCGCTTCTGGCCGGCTTCAATCGCCGCCCGCACCGGCGCTTCCGCCTTGCCCAGCAGCTCTTCTAGCAGTGTCGTGTGCTTCTCGGCGAGCTTCATGTCCGTGGCCAGGCTGTGAAATCCGCCGGCAAGCGAGCTGCGCAGGGATTGCCCGGCGCGCGGCAAGCGCCGGTCCAGAAACGCATCGATTGCCTTCTGGGCGGCCGTCACGGCCTTTTCGGCCGTGATGAAGTCGGGATTGTCCTTCTTGCCCTTGCGCAAGATATCGCGGCGGGCGCTGGCAGTCTTGAGAGCGGCTTGAAGCTTCTGAAATTCGGGCAAGTCCTTGATCAGTGCGGCGCGATCGGCGGCTGGGATCGGCAGCAGCCGGCCCGCGGGCGTGTCCCCGGCAGCCAGCTCGATCGCCCTGGGCCAGTCCGTGACCGTGACGCGAGTCTGGCCAAGACCATAGCCGATCTCCACGATCTTGCCGGTCTTGTCGTAGATGCGTGCTTCATGGTCGAGCGTGAAGTAGGTGATGAAGCCGGGCGCGGAATAATATTCGCCATTGTGTGCGAAGACACCGATATCGACGCGATTGGATTCCAGCGGGGCGCCGGGGCTGATGGGGCGCCGCTCCTGATAATCGACGACAATCTCGGCTTGCGACTTGTCGTCGCCCAGCGGCGTGATGCGCACCCGGGTCGGGTCACCGCGCAGCAGTACCCAGTGATACTTCAGGGGCCGCTTGTTGAGGTCGATGCTCTTGGCGGCGCTGACGACCATGCGCCGCGAGCGGTCCTTGCCGCGGAATATGCGGGCGATGACCACGGGCGTATCGGCCAGTTTCTCGCTGATTCCCGCCGGCTCAAAAAAGTCCCGACCCGGCGTTGGTACGTCCTCTTCCACCACGCGCATCTGGATGGCTGCCGGAATGTTCTCCAGACGGATGTCGTGGGCCATCTTGACCATCTTGACTTCGTCGACAAGGCTGCCCTCGAAAACGGTGGGGTGGGCCTTGCCGGTCAGGTAGTCGTCGGTTTCCTTGAGCTGCTTGCCGGAGGCCCGCAGGATCAGCTGCACCGTCGGCATCAGAAAGCCCTTTTCGATGAGCTGTTTCTTGACCTCGGGGCGAAAGGCGGCCAGCGTGAGCGGGACCGCACGCATGAACGGCTGGTCCGAACCGGACGAGCCCTGCGAGGTGATGACATAGGGCGTGTTCGTCGGGAAGAGATCGCCGAAGCCCTCTTCCGGCCCGGTGCGGCCCGGATCGTGGTCGCGGTGCTCCGGGTAGATGTACAGGTTATTGCGCGTGTACTGTCGATAGAGAAATTCGAGGCCCTTGGGCAGCGTGTAGTACATGCGGACGTTGCTGCCCCCCACGCGCGGGTGTGCCGAGGTGGAGGAATTGCCGAAGACGACGCCGGGGAGGATGACGCGCTGTGCGGCCCAGTGCCGGCCTTGCTTGATCTCCTCCTCGGTGTAGTCCAGCTGGCGGAGTTGCGGAAACCGCGCTAGATCCAGCTGAGAATGGGCGCGGTCGCGGTTGTCGTAGATGTCGCCGACGTTGCCGGCCGCCGTGCCTTCCTTCCACCACTTACGCAGCAGGTCGCCGACCTCTCCCTGGGCTGTGGTGATCGGCCGGGAGGTCAGGTCCGGCTTCTTGTCCTGCCCCAGGGCGCCGGTCCGATACGGGAACGGCAAGGCCAGCAGGATGGCTGTGATCAATGCCCAGTACAATCGGCGATGCATGAAAGTCTCACGTGGTTAGAGACATGCCCGCAGCCAAAGCCGGTTACGAGGCGCGAGCCGTTCTCAGGTTTCTGGTCCCGATGGTCGCGGCTCGACGAAGGGGCGCGGCCTGTTGCGAGATCCCAGGTGGAAATCGATGCCTTGCACCAGGATCGCCACCAGGACATGCTTGGCCACGACAATGGCCACGATGCCGGGCAAGGCGCCCCAGGGACTCTTCCAGTTCAGCAGCGAGCAAAACCAGGCCGTGACTATCACGGTGATCAGTGTCAGTGACACTTGCCAGATGCGAAAATGAACTCGCCGTGAATGGTCATCGTCCATGGCGATGGGCGGAGCGGCATCCGGGGGTTGCGGCGGCGCCATCAAGGACATGATTGCTCACCTCAATGTGCTGGTTTCGTTCAGCGTGATTCATGAAGCGTACCGCGCTCCTGCGGGATCGGCAAGGGACAACGGCGCGGGCGCTGCTTCCCGATGTGAGTGGCCTGGCGATGTGTTCTTGAAATCTTCGGAGTGAGCACGGATGATGCAATTGAAGATCTTGTTACAAGCGCTGACTGTAGGCAGGATTCTCACAGGAGTTCATCGAGATCGGTTTCTTCCAGGTACTTGACAAAAGCGAAGCCGACCAGCCATTCGCCGTTCGCCTGCAGAGAGGAATGGGCGACGTGCGCGGCCAGTTCGTAGGTGCGCTTGGAATCGGCGCTCTTGATCCGGACGATGCCGAAAGCACCGGTTTCGAGCGGGCCGGGCAAGTAGATGCCGATGCCCTTTGTGGACAGATCCACCGCCCAGCCGCGCACCGGCTCGCCCGGCTCGGCGACCAGACTGACCTGAGTCGGCGTGGCAGGAGGGCAGCCGTAGCGAAAGGAGGCGCGGCGATTCATGGCGGCGCGATGCGCCGGATGTTCCCCGCGCAGGGGAACGTATTGCTGCGTCACGACTTCTTCTCCGTTCTTGTTCCGAAGGAACGGGTTCCGCTAAAAGCCTAGGTCATGTCGGTTCATGAGTCAAATGACCATCCCACGTCGCCTGCCACAAAGTTAAATTCCGGCTGTATCGGGACGTGGTCGGGGTCGCGGGCAGGCTCGTTTTCCGGCCCAATGCGTGCGTCCGCTGCCGCTGGCGGCAGCCATCATTCATGGCGTTTTAATTTGTGCCGTGATAGCCTAATTACTATTGCCTAAACCGATTTACAGTGAGGTGAGCCTGTGCGAGTCTTGCTGATCGAGGACCACAAGCCGTTGGTGCGGGCGCTCAAACGCGGGCTGGAGGAGGAAGGGTTTGCTGTCGATACGGCCGTCGACGGCGAGGAAGGCGATTACAAGGCGCGCAGCGCCAATTACGACGTCATTGTCCTCGATCTGATGTTGCCCAAGAAAGATGGCCTGACCTTGCTCAAGGCGTGGCGCAAGAAGGGACTGGAGACACATGTCATCGTACTGACGGCTCGTAGCGGCATGGAGGACAAGGTCCAGGGGCTCGATCTGGGAGCTGACGACTACCTGGCCAAGCCGTTCCAGCTCGAGGAGCTGATGGCACGCATCCGGGCCCTGATCCGCCGCGGCCATCAGGTCAAGACTCCGATACTGCGCATCTTCGATCTGGAGATCGACACGGCTGCACGGTCCGTGAAACGCGCCGGGCAGTCGATCCATCTCACGCCGCGCGAGTTCGCCCTGTTGCAGTTTCTCGCCTTCCACCGCGGCCAGGTCGTGACGCGCTCCATGATCTGGGAACACCTGTACGACGAGCAGGACGAAAATACCTCCAATGTCGTGGACGTTTACATCCGCTACCTCCGCACCAAGGTGGACAAGGGCTTCGATCCGCCTTTGATTTTGACACGCTGGGGCGAAGGCTATATGCTGCGGGGTGAGTGACGCCCTCGCCTGACACTCGTTGAACGCATGATGCCTGATCGTACTCGCTGATACGTGCTCGCTGATTCATACTCTCGTTTCGCTCGCACTCGTTCCCCCCGGGCAGATTGCTGATCTCGACGCCGCCGGGGGACGAATTAACGAGGTTTGCCATGAGATCCATTCGCTTGGCGCTGGTGGGGTATTTCCTGCTGATGGTGGGGGCAGCTCTGGGCGCGGTCTACTGGTTTGTCAATCAGACCAGCGCTGCCACCTTGCAAGCCAAGGGGGAACGTGCGCACAAGCTGCTTGAAGAGAAGTACCAGTACGATTGCGAAAAGGCCAAGGACGATCTTGACCAGCGTCTGTTGCGCAATGCCCAGACGCTCGCCAGCCTGGCGCGCTCGACTCCCACGCACCTGGAAACGCTCTATCCGCTCGGCGCCCTGGGTATAGCTGCATGGGTATCTGATGGCGCCGCTGTGGCTGGCGGAAGGATACCACTTTCCGCTGGCGTTTCAGCGGAGGTCATGGAGGATCGACCGGGCGATTACTATCAGATCAACAGTCTGCGCGGACGGCTGCTGGAGAAATCCGTGTCACTGGGGGACGCCATGATGCCGCTCAAGGACGAGGTGCGCCGCAGGGCGGAATTGCTGCGCGGCAACTTCGAGACCATGAACCTGCGTCCCGGTCACGAGATCCGCCGCGTGACACTCAAGACGAGCGTGCTTCATTTTGGCCGCTATCCCGCGTTGCCGGCCATGTGGCGTTACCCGGCGCCGGGGACCTTTCCGCCCGGCACCGGGAAGAGCAAATTCGCACGCCCGGGCGGCAGGCAGCCGAAAAGCTTCGACGCCTGGCCCATCATCTTCATTCAGTATGCCAGCGACACGTACGCCCTCGACGCCACGCTGAGCGATCTCAAGACCCGGCTGGACATCGATCTGGACACGCAAGATAGAGAGACCGCCGAGGCGCTGGCCGGGTTGCAAGAACGCCTGCTGTGGATCTGCGGCCTGGCATTTGTCGCACTGCTTGCCGGGACATACGGCCTGGTGCGTCTGGGTTTGGCGCCGTTGCGCAAGCTGTCCGACGCTGTCAGCCGCGTCTCGGTGAAGAATTTTCGCTTGCAGGTGGAGTCGAGACGCTTGCCTGGCGAGTTGCGGCCGATCGCCACCTGCCTGTCCGAAACACTCGAGCAACTCCAGCGAGCCTTCGCTCGGGAGAAACAGGCGGCGGCTGATATCTCGCACGAGCTGCGCACGCCCCTGGCGGCCTTGCTGACCACGCTGGATGTGGCTTTGCGCAAGCCGCGCACTCCTCAGGAGTACGAAGAAATCCTGGAAGAGTGCCGCGACGCGGGCACGCAGATGGCCCGTCTCGTCGAGCGCATGCTGGCGCTGGCCCGGCTCGACGCCGGCGCCGACACGCTGCGCCCTCGCGAAGTCGACGTCATCAAGCTCGCCAACCAGTGCACCGACCTGGTCCGCCCGCTCGCCAATGCGCGCGGCGTGACGGTACGCCTGCATGCGCACGGGCCAGCCGTCCTCAAGGCCGACCCCGACAAGTTGCGCGAGGTGATCAACAACCTCCTGCACAATGCCATCGAGTACAACAAGCCCAACGGCTCCATCGATCTGGCCGTCGAGCGTGTCAACGGGCAGCTTGCAGTGGAGGTTCGCGATACGGGCATCGGCATCTCGCCGGAAGCTCGCACCCACATCTTTGAGCGTTTTTTTCGCGCCGACCCGTCCCGTCACGCCGACAGCATGCACGCCGGCATCGGTCTGGCCATCGTCAAGGGTTATGTCGATCTCATGGGTGGCACCATCGGCGTGGACAGCAGCGATGCGGGCAGCACATTTCGCTTGAAATTCCCGGTCGCTTGAGGTTCCCCTTGGCCGGTCCGAGTTGAAGCGTGTCGCGCCCCATCACCTGCATCACTCCTGTTTGTCCGGCGCGGGCGATCTGCGCATGCCGATCAGAAACAGGATCACCGCCAGCACCATGAAAGTGATCACCGAGGCGATCTGCGCGCCGATAGACGTCAGCGGCCAGAGATGTTTGCCGAGATTCAAGAGGTCGTTGACTTCATCCGGCAGGAACGCAAAGAACAGAATGGTCAGTCCCATGAGGGTGCCGCCGGCGATGAAGCCGCTGGCCAGTAGTACTCCGGGGCTGGTCTCCGTCTCGGTCTCTGAAGCGGAACCGCCGCGCAGGCGGTCCGCGCCCCAGCGCAGCAGGCCGCCGAAGAATATCGCCGTCGTCGTCCCCAGCGAGATGTACATGCCGACGGCCACCGGCAGCGAACGCACACCCGCCAGTTCCAGCGTCACCGCGATCAGCACGCCCAGCACGACCAGACCCCATTCCAGCGTCCCGCCCAGGATGCCCTCGATGATCGACGAGAACAGCTCCGGTTGCGGCGCGTCGAAGCCCTTTGGCGCTTCCTTGCCGGTATCCATCGTCGCGGCTTCGCGCTTTATAGGAAGATCGGCGCGGTAGCTGACCGAGCCTTCGGAGTTGACCAGGTAACGGCCGGGCTTGACGCCGGGGTTATCCTGATCATTCTTGCGGACGTGGACGACGCGGTAGGACTTGTCATCGTCCTCGTATGGCTTGCCTGCTCTTTCGACTGGAGCATCGGCTGGCACGTTGAGTTTGCCCTTTGGCAGGTTCCTGGCCGTGTAATGCGTTCCCGCCGCGTTCAACACCAGCATTGTCAAGCCGATGACCAGCGCGCTGGTCAGGGCGCCGATGAGGATGGCCACCTGCTGCTTGAACGGCGTGGCGCCGACCAGATAGCCCGTCTTGAGGTCCTGCGACGTCGTGCCGCCGTTGGAGGAGGCGATGCAGACAACCGCCGCCACCATCAAGGTCGTCAGGGGAACCATCGGGTCCTGATCCATGGTCCGCCCCAGGAGCAGGAACACGGTGCAGGTGAGAATCAAGGTGGCGATGGTCATGCCCGAAATTGGATTCGATGACGAGCCGACTTCGCCGGTGAGGCGCGACGACACGGTGACGAACAGAAACCCGAACAGCAAGATCATGGCAGCTCCGAGCAGGCCCCAGATGCCCAGGCCAAGCCCGAGTGAGGGAACGCACATCAACACGAAAACCAGTCCCAGGCTGCCGAAGAGCACGACTTTCATGGACAGGTCGCGCTCGACGCGCCCGCCGTTACGTCCGCCGCCCGCGCGGCTGGCGCGCAGGTCGCGCATGCCGGACAGGATCGAGCTAAAAATGAGCGGCAGGGCGTGCAACATGCTGATGATGCCGCCGGCCGCCACCGCGCCGGCGCCGATGTAGCGCAGATAGTTTGCCTTGATTTCACCGGGACCCATGTTGCGGATCAGCCCCATGTCTTGCCCGGTTTGCGGATCGATTTTCGACACGGCCGGCGACATCGGCTCGTTCAGTCTTTCGCCGAACGTCGCGATCATGGGCCCGGCGACGTAATACGACAGAAAGGCGCCAGCCATCATCAGGCAACTGATGCGCGGCCCGATGAGAAAGCCGACGCCAAGCAGCTCCGGCGAGAATTCGCCTTGCAGGCCGGCCCCTTTCAGTCCTTGCTTGGCGCCGTCGCTGCCGACCGTATAAAGGTTCGTCTTTGGCTCTTCCGACCACAGTTTGAGCGCGCTGGCAAGAAACTTGTGCAGGGCGGCGATGCCGAAGCCGAGGAACACCATGCGCGCCGTCATGCCCCCCTTCTCGCCAGCGACCAGGACCTCGGCGCACGCCGTCCCTTCCGGATAGGGGAGCAGGCCGTGCTGCTTGACGATGAACGCGCGCCGCAACGGAATCATCATCAAGATACCGAGAAGCCCGCCAAGCACGGAGACCGTGATGACGCGGCTGATCTCCATCTCGAAGCCCAGCAGCAAGAGCGCGGGCATGGTGACGCCGACGCCGAAGGCGATCGATTCGCCCGCGGAGCCGGCCGTCTGCACCACGTTGTTCTCCAGAATCGTCGCGCGGCGGAAGCCGAACGAGCTGGAGAACATGCGGAACAGCGTGATGGACAGCACGGCGATCGGCACGCTGGCCGACACCGTCATGCCGACCTTGAGAAGCAGATAGAGAGACGAGGCGCCGAAGACGATTCCCAGCAAGGTGCCCAGCAGCACCGCCGACCAGGTCAGTTCCGGCATCGTGACATCGGCGGGGACGTATGGTTTATGCTCGGCGGCGGGTCTGGCTGCAACGGCCATGCGGGCACTCCCTTGATTTGTCCGGGGCGACATGGTGCTAGCTTGGCAACTGCCCGCCGCGGTTGCAAGGGTTGAGCCAGAGTTTTTCCGCCGGACCTTTCCACGTCGCCTGCCCAAGCAATGGATGTTCGGTCAGTCCACACACTCCTGCATCATTCGGTCAAAGCACTCCTTGCACATGCCGTGCGTAATCTGTGGCATGGTTGGGGCGTCAAATAGGCGCATTCTCTCAAGTGCCTCGTGAGGCTCGAACCAGTTCTCGCCATCGGCGATTTTCTTGCACCAGGCGCACATCCGTACGGAGGACTCGCCATTCCTCGGCGCCTGCGGGTCGAGGATGCGAAGGACTCGGGGCTGAGGCTCTTCCTTTTCAATCCTTGAATGAAACTCCAGCCCTCCGTCTGCGATGGGCAGGATCTCCATGCGAAGGTAACGACGCATGGTGGGTGAATCGCAGCGAAACCGAAACGAGAGCTGCTCGCCGTGACGACGCACTGTTGCAAATAGCCGCCTGAAAACGTGAATCACGTCTCCGCCGTGAATGAAGTTCCAGATCGAATGGCCCACGACTAGTGAGCACAACGATGCAGCATTGTTGGCATTGGCAAACTCGGTCCAGGCTTCATTGATAAAAACGATGTTGTCCTTGTCATCGATCCGGTGGGTGAATACCTGCTCAGCAGGGTTCATGTCCGACTCCTGAGGCGAAATGATGCGAGCGATGATGTGAACCAATCAGCCCGTCCTGGGCACCTGGGGCATTACCGAAAGTGCGCACCGCCTTTCCGGGGATTTTGTGTCGCTCGTTGCAGAGCAATCGCGGTGCCAGCGGTGCCAGCGCCTTTTTTTGGCAAGAATCCAGTATTTTCGGTGAGAAATGTACCCACAACGTCCGACTGCTTCACGGAACTTTCGATTCCGCACAGCACGGTGAGCCGAAACCGCACATCTGCAGCCGGGCGCAACCTTGGTTACTTGAAAATGCCGCCGAAGCCTCTTGGTCCGCCTGGTCCGTCGGGCGGTGGCCCGGGCATGAACATCGGCCAGGAGATGTTGATGGGCGTGCCGATGAGTGCACGCCAGGTTTTGAGCTGATTTGGCGTCAGCAGGCCCTCGATCCGCTTCATGTCGGTCGCCCGGCGTTCCACGTGTGCCTTCCAGGGGGCAGGCCCAGGTCGTCCGCCAGCCTTGCCGCCTTTCGGATTGCCCGGGCGCTCGTCGGGGCTACCGAGGTGCATTTCCGATTCAATGGCGCGAATGTCCTTTCTCTGCTTAGCTGTCAGCTTGAGCGCGGCGACCACGTCGGCGTCGCGAAAGGCCATCGGTCCCTGGGCTTGCAGGACGATCTGCCGGAAGCGCTGTAGCTGCTCCTTGCTCAGAATGGCCGCAATGGTCGTTTCGTTGCCGCGCGCCAGTTCGACGAAGCGGCGCTTTCTCGCCTCCGGGGTCAGGCGATGGAAGTCACGAAACGACTCGTGTCGCTGCCGGTCCATTTCTCGCCAGAACTCGTCTACCTGCACTCTTTGATCGCCATCGACCTGGATCTCTGCGAGAACTGCCGGGTTCTTGAGCATGAAAAGTTGCCCCGTTCCTTGCAGCACGGCAAGGTCGTCGAGGATCTTCTTGACCTTGTCGCGAGTGTCGGCGAGTTCGGCGACGTCGCGGCGCTGCTCGATGAACTCCTGATAGTAAGCCAGCGCCGACTCCAGGAGACGGCGGCGAAGATTGTGCATGGCGGGATGGTCCGCCAGTTCCTCCTCGGCGACCAGAATCATCTCATCGGCCGAGCGCTTGGCCAGCTGGAAGCGTTGCTCGGCCTCCTCGCTGCGCTGCTTTTCGCGCTCGAGCGCTGCGCGCGTGCCGGCCTGCTCGCGGGCGATCAGCGCCGTGCTGACGGCGAAGCCGATGGCGCCGAAGCCCAGCAGCATCATGGCAGCCGCAACGATGGAAGGGTGTCGCCGCATCCACTTCCGCGACCGCTCGACCAGCCCCGGCCGCTTGGCGAGGATCGGTTCATCCTTGAGAAAACGCTGCAAGTCGTCGGCCAGTTCCTGGGCAGTGCCGTAACGTTCCGGCGGATTCTTGGCCAGTGCCTTGAGGACGATCGTTTCCAGCTCGACCGGGATGGCCGGCTCGATGGCCCGTGGCGGCCTCGGCTCGTCGAAGCCGATCTGATGCAGCAAGGCGTGTCGGTCCTTGCCGTCGAACACCGGCTCCAGGGTCAGCAACTCGTACAGGGTCGCGCCCAGCGAGTAGATGTCGGTGCGGTGGTCCACCAGGCCGCGCTTGGCCATCGCTTGCTCCGGGCTGACGTAGCGGAGCGTGCCAAGCAGTTCGCCGGTCATGGTCAGCCCGGCTTGAGTTTGAAACTGTGCCAGACCGAAATCGGCGATCCAGAGCTGTCCGCGGTCATCGAGCAGCAGGTTTGCCGGCTTGATATCGCGATGAACGACACCCATCTGGTGTGCGTACTCGAGCGCTTCGGCGGCTTGCCGGGCAATGCCGGCCACGCTGCGATAGAACGCGCGGCTGCGCGTCGAGTGTTCCGTGGTGAGACTGGCCGAGGTCAGCGGCTGCGCGGCGAGAGGGCGCGTAAGTGAGGCCGCAACGAATGGCTTTTCGGCAAACGCGCCCGCTATGGCGTCTGGTACATCCTCCCCCCTGCCCCGTTCTTCATGGACGTGGAGATCTGGCCGGGTTCCCTTGCTGACGTCATAATTGCCGAGTTGCGTGATCAGCGAGGCCAGGCTCTGGCCGTCGATCAGCTGCATGGCGTAATAGTGGACGCCGCGCTCGGTGCCGACGGCGAAGACCGGCACGATGTGCGAGTGATGCAGATGGGCGGCGGCCTCGGCTTCGTTGCGGAAGCGCTGCAGCTGTCGGGAATCGACGCCGGCGGCAAACGGCAGCACCTTGAGCGCGACCCGGCGGCGTAGCGAGATCTGTTCCGCCTCGTAGACCACACCCATACCGCCACGGCCCAGCTCGCGCAGCAAGCGGAAGTCTCCGAGCAAGCCCAGCTCGACCGGCGACGCCGCAGCACCGGCCCCTGGTTCGGTGACGGCCGCTGATTGCTTCGCGCTGGCGCCGATCGCGGTCCGCGGCGGGATGCCCTGAAGAGCCATGGCGCCACGCACGGGCGCCCCGAGACGCTGCACTTGCTCGTAGTTCGCCAGGAATTCCACGATGTCGTCGGTGAACTCCGGAAAAGCTGCCAGAAACGCCTTTCGATCCGGTGTCTTGCCGGCCTCGGCAGCCTCGACGTAACCGAGCAGGATTTCCTGAAGGCGCTCCTGTCTCTCCGAAGATCCATTGTGTTGTGTGATCATTGCTCGGACTCCCGCAAGAGTTCACGGAGCTTCTTGAGCCCGCGAAAGAGCAAGCCCATGACTGCGGGCTTCGTTCGCTGCAGCACGGCGGCGACTTCCGCAACCGGGCAACCTTTCAGATGGTGCAACTCGATGACCTGCCGCTGGTCTTCCGGCAGTCGCGCCAGCGCGTCGGCGAGGCGGACCAGTTCCTCGTGGCGCATGACGCGCTCACTGGGAGAAGACTGCTCGGCAGCCAGCCAGCCTTCGAGGCGCGCGGACGATTCCGCCAGGCTGGCTTCGAGCGAGCGCTCGCGTCTGAGGTCGCGTCCCTCGGCTGCGTAGCGCCGGACCGAGGCCGCCAGTGTGTTGGCCAGGATCGCCCGCAGCCAGCCCACGAGTTCCGCGTCGCTCCGGCCGCGGAACTGCTCGCGATGCTCGTGTGCTTGCAGGAGCGTTTGCTGGACCACGTCGGAAGCGTCCAGTTTGCCGCGCAAGCGTGGATCCAGTTGCAACCGGGCCAGCAATCGCAGATACTCCGCAAAGCGGTTCGTGGCCCAATCGTCCGGCTGCTCTGTCAGGCCCACACCAGCCTCCCATTGAATAGATGCGGCAACCGCGCCGGTAGAGCGCGCCCATGCATTATCGCACGAGGGCGCCTGTTTTCCAATCGGTGCACTCCAGCCACGCCTTCGGCAAGCAATGACACAAGAGCGTGGCAATAGCAACGCTCGACAATACACTATGGCGGATGTCGATGGACCAGCAACAGCCGACGCGCATCCGCTATTACGTGGTCGCCTTGACCACGGCGATGGCCGTCATGCTGTATCTGGACCGCATCTGCGTTTCGCTGCTGGAGCGTTACATCCGCGAGGATCTCGGTTTCGGCAGTGTCGAGTCAGGTTGGTTTCTCAGCGCGTTCTTCTGGGCTTACGCGCTGGGGCAGGTTCCGGCGGGCTGGCTGGCGGATCGCTTCGGGCCGCGCAACGTCCTAGCACTCTACATCCTGCTCTGGTCGGTCTTCACCGGCGCACTCGGTCTGGTCGATACGTTCCTGCTGCTGGTGACGTTTCGTTTCCTGTGCGGGCTGGCGCAGGCGGGCGCCTATCCGACCGCGGCGGGCATCGTCAGCAAGTGGGTGCCATTCACCGCGCGCGGCGCTGCCAGCAGCATCATCGCCACCGGTGGCCGGCTTGGTGGGTTCGCCGCCCAGGTACTCACCGCCTATCTGCTTGTCATGTTCGTCCCGCTGCAAGTATCGTCGCTGCTGTCGAGCGACGATCTGCTCAACAGCGGCAAGTTCATCGAGCAAGTGAACAGCCCGGACACGCCGTCAGCCAGGCAACTGGCGCCGCTGATCCGAGTGCAGTTCCATGGCGGGTCAGGTGCGCTGCCGGGTGATCCCGAACTGCTCGTGGAGAAGTTGAATCGACTCTTGAAGCGCAAGGACCTCTATCAGCAGGTCAAGCTCGACGACTTCTCGTTGCCGCTGGAAGCGACCAGGCTCGCCACGATTGCCGATGCTGACTTGACCGAGCCAGAAATTACGCGCCGCAACCGCCTGTTGCTGGAGACGGCCTTTCCCGAAGTGATACGCAAGATCCAGGGGCGGGGCTGGCGGCAGACGACGTTTGTTTATGGTCTTGCCGGCGTGGTCGTGGCGCTCGGCTACTGGTGGGTGGTGCGCAACTGCCCCGCCGAGCACCCGCGGGTCAACGACGGCGAGCGCCGCCTGATCGAGGCCGGCTTGCCCGTCGATTGCGCCAAGCCGGAGGGACGCGTCGGTGGCATTCCCTGGGGGCCGCTGCTCTGCAGTCGCAACATGTGGCTCAGCTCGATCTCCCAGTTCGGCACCAACTTTTCCTGGGTGTTTCTGATCACGCAGTTGCCGAATTACCTGGACAAGGTTCACAACGTCCCGGTGCTGGAGCGTGGCTGGCTGGCGGGGCTGCCATTGCTGATCGGCATGACCGGAATGCTGGCCGGCGGCTGGCTGACGGACGCGCTGGTGGGGCGAGTCGGGCTGCGCTGGGGTCGGCGGTTGCCGCTGGTGGCCACGCGTTTCCTGGCCATGGCCGCGCTCCTGAGCGTGCCGTGGTTGCCCACCGCGCCGCTGGCCACCGTCGCCTTCTGCCTGGTCGCCATCGGTACCGATCTGGGGACGGCGTCGCTATGGGCCTTCAATCAAGATGTGGGCGGCAAGCACGTCGGCTCGGTGCTGGGCTGGGGCAACATGTGGGGCGCCGTCGGCGCCGCCGTCTCGCCCGTGGTACTGGCCGTGATCGTCAAGGACTACGGCTGGCAACCGTGCTTCTTCGTTCTCGCCGCCGGCTTTTTTTTCTCCGGCATCACGGGCCTGGGCATTGACGCGACCGTCCCGCTGGAGCCCAAGGTGAGTCCGCAACGCTAGCATGGCCGCCAGGTCGCGGGCACGAAGTCTCGCTGGCGCTACGGGGTCGTGACTGCCGTTGCTCTTGACGCCCAGCGCTCGCACCTTATCATAACACCTTTCGACTCTGAAACTGATCGGGCGGAAGCAGATATGTCAACATTCATGGCCAAGAAAGGGCAACTGCCACAGCGCTGGTTCGTCGTGGATGCCACGGACAAGGTGGTCGGGCGGCTGGCGGTGGCGATCGCGACGGTGTTGCGTGGCAAGCATCGTCCGGAGTACACGCCGCACCTTGACACCGGCGAGTTCGTCGTCGTCGTCAACGCCGCCAAGGTGAAGTTCACCGGCAAGAAGTGGCAGAGCAAGACCTACAAGGCCTACTCCCATTATCCCGGCGGGCTCAAGGTCGTCTCGGCCGAGGAAGTGCGGCAAAAGCATCCGGAGCGTGTTCTCGAAGCCGCCGTGCGCCGCATGCTGCCGCGCAATCGCCTCGGACGGCAACAGATGACCAAGCTCAAGATCTACGCCGGCGCCAGCCACCCGCACCAGGCACAGAAGCCCGAGGAACTCAAGCTCGAACTCTAGCAATCGGCACGTGAAGATTGCGGCTACATTCCCTGCAGAACATTGCGAGTCACTGAAGGAGATCGACCGTGGCGGAAACGGCTGCCAAGAAGAAATACTGGCTGGGCACAGGCCGGCGCAAGACATCCATCGCACGCGTCCGTCTGTGCGACGGCACGGGCAAGATCGCCATCAACGGCCGCGAACTCGACAACTTCTTCACGGAAGAGAAGGATCGCAGCGCCGTCGTCGGCCCGCTGGCACTCACCGAGATGCAGAATCGGCTTGACGTTTTTGTCAACGTCCGCGGCGGCGGCATCACTGGCCAGGGAGGCGCCATCAGCCAGGGCGTTGCCCGTGCCCTGAAGGACATGTTCGGGCAGCATCCTTCCGAAGGCGCCGAGGGCGAGGCCGCCACCGGCATGGTCAAGAAGCTTCGCGATTCCGGCTACCTCACCCGCGACGGCCGCATGAAGGAACGCAAGAAGTACGGCCGTAAGGGCGCTCGCAAGGCGTTCCAGTTCTCGAAGCGCTGATTCAACCGCGAGTGGTTTCGCGCTGTCCATGGAGATCGCAATATCGCGCGTCGTTCATATTTCGAGCCTCTGGACCAAGGCCGCCAGACGCAGGGCGGCCTTTTCCATGTCTGGAAAGAGTCGGCCGTCGTGATAGACCCACATCAGCCAGTTGGCAGCGCCGAGCAACGTCCCGCTTTCATCGAGAAGTTCCATCAGTGCGGTGTCATCGGCCGATAGGGCGCGCTGCCGCCGATACGCCTCCAGGGCCGACTCTCGCAGTTGCTGGTCGTCGCCGGCCATGCTGCCGATCAATCGGGCCAGGTCCACGGCAACGTGATCGATGCGGACGCTGCCGTAATCGACGATGCCGGTCACCGTGTCGCTGCTGAAGAGTACGTGATCGTGCCAGATATCGCACAGGCACGGCTGTAATGGAACCTGGTTGCCAGGCGAGATTTGCAAGCGAAGGGCCAGCGCCCCCGTCCGCTCGCGCACGATCGGCCAGGCTCGTTGGGCCCAAAGGTTCATGGCCGGCGGTTGCTCTGCCGACAAACGCGGCTGCCAGCCTGTGGCAAGCAGTTTCTGCCAGCGCTCCGCACAGACCAGCCGGCGCTGAATCGCCGGGCAAGAACCCGCACACGCGGCCGACTGCCAGGCGTGATGAATCCGCGCGACAGCAGTCAAGGCGTTGGCGATCCGCTCCGCTGTCGGCTGGCGATGAAAATCCGCCTTGCCAGGCAACCACGATTCTACCTCCCACAGGCGATCCTGGTACGAGACCATCGATTTGCCGTCGCGCGTGCGCTGGATGTGCGGCACGAAGGTCAGGCCGGCGTTGCCGGCGTGGTCGATGAGGCGGTGCGTCTCGGTCAGTTGGCGGCTGCCGACGCCGGCCGGCCAGCGGCGCAGGCAGAATTCGCCTGCTGGACTGAACACGCGCCACAACTGCGCCCCGCTGAAGCCGCCGTGGTTGCCGAGCGGCATCACCGTTGCCTTGTCGCCGACGGCATAGCAACGCAATACTTCCGGCAGCGTCTCATCCGCAGCAACAAGAAAAGGACTCGAGCTGAACATCGTTCTGGTTGGTATGCGCGCGAGAAATCGTTCCCTCTACTTCAGCTTCGCCGCGAAGCTCTTGCGCAGCTTCGCAACCTTTGGCGCGATCACTGCCTGGCAATACCCCTGGGCGGGATTGCCGCGGTAGTAGCCCTGGTGATATTCCTCGGCCTGGTGGAACTCGACGGCCGGGACGACCTGCGTGACGATCGGCCGGTCCCAGATCCTGGCAGCGTTCAACTCCGCGATGACTTTCTCTGCCGCCTGCTGCTGCTGGGGTGAGTGGCAGAAGATTGCGGAGCGATACTGCGTGCCGACGTCGGCCCCCTGCCGATTGAGCGTGCTCGGGTCGTGGATGGCGAAGAAGACCTCGAGAATCTCATGGAAGGAAATGACGCCCGGGTCGAAGGTCACCTGCACGACCTCGGCATGTCCGGTGTTGCCATTGCAAACGTCGCGGTAGGTTGGGTTGGCCGTGGTGCCGCCGCAATAGCCCGACACGACCTTTTCGACGCCGCGAAGCTGCTCGAAGACGGCCTCCAGGCACCAAAAGCAGCCGCCGCCGAGCGTGGCGATCTCCATGCCGGGTGAGGGATTACTGGTCATCGTCGTTGCTCCTTGAGAGCGGAACACGGTGCACCCATGGTATTCTATGTTCCGCGCGACAAGCGTTGCTCTGCGGACAAGATTGCCACGGCGTGAAGATCAGCAGAGAAAAATAGCCCCTTCTCGCCAGCTTGCCTCATTTGTGCCGTTTTGGCAGTGCCGATTCGCCGCTATTGACATCTGCTTCGCGTCGGCGCACTTAATGGGACCTTTCCAATTGAAGCCGCTCGCGCGCGGCGTGTTTTCGCCAAGGGCATGATGCCGCACACCAAGCCCCAGCGCCTGTTTGCCGTCACCACGTCGGGCTTGTCCGCGACGCGCTGGCTTGCACACGTCCTGGCATCGCATCCGGATGTGTTCGTGGCCCATGGCAAGCATGCCTTGAACTCCATTCAACGAGGAGACTTTGGCAAGGAGCGCGCCGGCTCGGACATCGATTCGCTGGTCCGTGGCAATGACCTTCAGGACTTCTACGAGTCACGGTCGGTCGAAGAGGTATTTGCCCACTACCGGGAAGCAAGCCCTGCTGCGCGTGCGCTTGGCTGTGTGCATTCTTACACCGTCGATACGCTGGTTCGGTCGGCGCGAAGTCCGCAATTCCTGGCGAACGTTGCCATCGTCAATCTATTGCGGCATCCCATTCGTTACATCGCCTCGCACCATGCGCTGGTGCGCTCATCCGAAAAGCACCCGCGTCTGTACCGGCATTACGTCGAATGCGTATTCCCGCAAGCGTTGCGTGAATTTCCGGAGTTGTTCCTGCTGGAGTGTCCCGACTTCCGCGAGTTCTTGGCATTCGCGGTGAGCTGCCTGGGTGTTGCCAACTGGATTCGCGACCTCTCCTATCCAGGCATCAAGTGCGTGCAGATGGAAGTGCTGACTCGCCAGGTGGACGCCTTGGGCGAACTGTGCGAGCAGTTGACCGGACTGTCGTACGCACCAGAAGCGCTCGTGAAGTTCGTTGATCAGGGAGCCGTCAATCGGCACCGCTCTTCCGGCCAAAACGACTCGGCGCTGATTTTCAACAGCTGGCAGCCCTGGCAGCAGGACATGGCATGTCTCATGATGCCGCCCATGGTGCTCGATTGCCTCGAACACTGGAACTATGACATGTCGCTCCTGCGAGCGACGGCACGTTTCTCGGCGTTGAACGACTCACGGCGCGAGCTGCAGCCCAGCCTGGTGGACCAGCTTCGCACCATGGATCCACGACATCCACTGCTCAGTCTTCTGGAGAATCCTGGTCCGAATGAGATTCAGCAGCTCGACACGCAGTTGCACGGATTCAGGATGATTCACCGTTCCGGCAGATACCATGCCCTGGCAAAGGCGCTCGCTGCGAGCGACCCGGAAGAAATCCGGCCCAATGCCATGCGGCAGCTTCGACTGCGCGGAGCGTATCTTGTCGCGGATTCCGTCGCCATGCTCTGGGGCGCGATCGCCAACGCCATGCGCCTGACGCCACGTCTAATCGTGGAAGGGTATCGTGGTTTCAATCTGGTCGAGCAGCGAGGACGCTGCTGGGCTTTCGCACATTCGCTGGGTCCGCTCGACCTGGTCCAGCTTGATCCGCGCGACCTGGAACAGTTGTGTGACCGCCAGGATTGTCTGGTCGGCGATGATGTTGAAACACTCAAGCACGCGATTGATGAGGTTGTCGTCTGGCGTGATGCTCAGCGACGGGCGGACCTTGCGGATCTTCGTTTGCTCGATCCACAGGCCGTGGCAAAAGGACATGAAAGCGTTCACGCAG
Organism: Planctomycetota bacterium; assembly: GCA_016873095.1. Taxonomy (GTDB): domain Bacteria; phylum Planctomycetota; class Planctomycetia; order Gemmatales; family Gemmataceae; genus VGYC01. The sequence continues at coordinate 22,991 of VGYC01000113.1, forward strand.
AATCCCAAGTCTCAGGAGAGATTATGAAGTGCAACCTGCAACTGCTGGTCAATAACCCGAAGCCCAGAGCCAAGGTGAGTGTCATTCTGGTGGACTGGGGTGTGCGTGAGAGCTTCCACAGTGTACGCTACCTTGCCAAGCAGACGGTGCCGCGCGAGCAGTACGAGGTCATCTGGGTCGAGTTTTACGACCGCAAGCCGAAGGAGTTGGCCCAGCTCGCAAGGCAGTCCGGCAGGCTCGACAAGTGGCTGGTCATGGGCTATCCGGACAGCACGCACTACCACAAGCATCGCATGTACAACGCCGGTATTGTGCTGTCCGAGGGTGACATCTGCGTCATTTGCGATTCGGACGCGATCTTCACGCCGACCTTCATCGAGAACCTGCAGAAGGCGTTTGCCGAGGAGCCGAAGCGCGCCGTCCACGTCGACGAGGTTCGCAACTACAGCAAGAACTTCTATCCCTTCAACTATCCGCCGCTGCCCAGGGTGCTGGGCACCGGCTGCGTGAACTGGACGGGCGTGACCACGACCGGCCTGGATAATCACCCGGACATGATTCACTCGGCCAACTACGGCGCGTGCATGGCGGCGCGGCGCGAAGACCTCATTCGCATCGGCGGGGCCGACGAGCACCTGGATTACCTCGGATACATCTGCGGGCCTTATGAGTTGACGTTTCGCCTGACCCATTTCGGACGCCGCGAGCACTGGCTGCGCAACGAGTACCTCTATCACGTCTGGCACCCGAATACCTCTGGTTGCAACATCGAGTATCGCGGGCCGGACGATGGCATGGGCGTGTCGCTGCGGGCCTTGCGGGCACGCGACACCGGACGCATTGCCCCGTACCTGGAGAACCCGGCCATGCGCCAGCTACGGCTGGGCGCCGAGGAATCCAGCGAGGAACTTCTGCCGCTGCTGGTGCGCGACGACGATCGGAGCTGGAACAAGGCCGCCGCCCATGCCGAGCTGTCCAGGCCGCCGCAGCTTGTCGAAGAGAATGTGCGCGGCTTCAACATCTTCGTCTATCGTGGCGTCTGGTATGCCTTGCCCCAGGCAAGCGGCACCTTGCAGCCGCTCAAGGTACAGAACCAGGAATACTCGCAGTGTTACTGCGCCGGTTCACTGGCCGACATCATGAAGGTGCTCAACGGCTTTCCGCAACAGGCAGGCTTCGAGCCGCAGCCCGACCTCGTCGAGGAAGGCTACCTGGGATTCAACATCATTCAGTATCACAGTCTCTGGTACGGTCTGGGACAGGAAGAGGGAGAGTTCCTGATCGCCAAGGCGAAGAGTGGCGGCTACCGGCGCTGCATTCCGGGTGCCTCGCTGGCCGCCGTCAAGGCCAGCATCCGTCGTCAGCGCAACATGAGGCGCATGAAGGCCGTCGTTGCCGGCGTCATCAATTCGGTTCGCCTGATCGCTGCCCTGGCACGGAGGTAACTGAGCGGCCTGCAAGCGCAGTGCTGCCAGCGGGGGCATGCTGCATCGGCTACGAATTGCCCGGCAACAGCGACGCCAATCCGTAGATAGCCAGGAACCCGAGAAAGACCACCGTCAGCGCGTGATAACCTAGCGAGGCTTCGCCTCAGACCGACGAGGCGTGCCCCGATGCAGGTCAATATAAAAGGCTCCGGTCGAGCCTATGATGGGTCTGCCGAAGCAGGCCCGTTTTACCGCATGGCGGTGATGGTCCC
>VGYC01000114.1 GCA_016873095.1 Planctomycetota bacterium
CCGGCCGTCGAAGCAATCTGCAATCTGAAATCTGAGATCTGCAATCCCACCATAATCGCTCTCTCCACCGAACGCTCGCTCAAGAGCCCGGCCTTCTTCCGCACCGTGGCCCAGCTGGGCATTCAGGCCGCCGAGGCGCTCGACTACGCCCACCAGGTCGGCATCGTCCACCGCGACATCAAGCCCGCCAATCTGATGCTGGATACAAATGCTCCCCTCTCCTTCGGGAGAGGGGTCGGGGGTGAGGGGAAAGCAGGCGAGGGCAACCTCCGCCTGTGGGTGACCGACTTCGGCCTCGCCCACATCCAGCACGCCGAGGGCGCGCTCACCATGAGCGGCGACCTGATCGGCACGCTGCGTTACATGAGCCCCGAGCAAGCCCTCGCCAAGCGCGTCGTCATCGACCACCGCACGGACATCTACTCGCTGGGCGCGACGCTGTATGAACTGCTGACGCTGGAACCCGTCTTCACCGGCCATGACCGGCAAGACTTGCTGAGACAGATCGCCTTCGACGAGCCGCGACCGCCACGGAAGTTGAACAAGGACATCCCGGCGGAACTGGAAACGATCGTCATGAAGGCGCTGGAGAAGAACCCGGGGGATCGCTACGCCACGGCGCAGGAGATGGCGGATGATCTGCGGCGGTACCTATCGGATGAGCCGATTCGTGCTCGCCGGCCAAAGCTCGTGCAACGGGTTCGCAAATGGTCGCGGCGGCACCGGGTGCTGACGGTCGGCGTGGCCGTCTTCGTGCTGACAGCACTGCTGTTCGGCGGCGGCGCGCTGGTGCGCGAGTGGAGCGCGGCAAAGGTCCGGCAGCGCGAGGCCGACATCAAGGCCAGTGCGGCGATGGACCAGTTGCGCGACAAGGTGCGCACGGGGCGCGACACCAACGACCTATCCCTGCTGGAAGACGCGCTCAATGATGCGCGCCGCGCCGCCGACACGGCCACGGGCGCCAGCGACCCGGTGCGGGCCGAAGCCCAGGCCTTGCGGCAGGAGGTCGAGGACACGCTCGCTGCCGCGAAGAAGCACGCCGACCTGACGGCAGCCCTTCTGGACGTCAGCCAACCGCGCGAGATGGGCGTGATGATGGCCCTGGCCCTGAACCAGCCTAGCGTGGACGAGCAGTTCGCCGCCGCGTTCCGCCGATGGGGGGCGGACCTTGATCGCCAGCCGCCCGCCGAGCTGCTGGCGCAGTTGCAGGCGTTGCCGACGCCAGTGCTGCACGAGGTAGTGGCCGGCCTGGACGCGTGGGCCGACGAGCGACGGAGCCAGAAACGCCCGGAGGCGGAGTGGCGCCGGCAGCACGCCCTGGCGGAACAGCTCGACGGCGACGCCCGCCGCGGAGAAATCCGTCGGATCCTGGCGAGCCGCCCGGCGCAGCAAGGGCGGCCCCGGTTGGAGGAACTGGCCGGGAGGATGGACATGCATCAGGAACCGGTGCTGGGGCTGGTGCTAATGGCCCGGGCCCTGGAAGGGGTGGGGTCGTCGGCTGGAGCCGAGCGGCTGCTGCGCGCGGCGCTGACAGCGCGTCCAAGCGAGGTGGCGCTGCTGTACGGTTTGGCCAAGCGGCTGGAAGGGCAGCGGCCGCCGCGGTGGGGGGAGGCAATCGAGTGTTACCGGGCAGCACGCGCACTTCGTCCACGGTTGGGCATCGCTCTTGCTGGAGCGCTGCGGCAGGCAGACCGCGTGGCCGAGGGCGAGGAGGTGCTTCGCGACCTGGTGCGCCGGCAACCGGATAACGCGGAGATTCAATTCCACCTCGGCGTCGCGCTAGGAGCGCAGAAGAAACTGGAGGAGGCGGTGGCTGCTTATCGCAAAGCCGTCGCCCTTAATCGCGCCTTCCCCGAAACCCACTATAACCTCGGCAACGCCCTGACTCAACAGAAGAAGTGGGAGGAGGCGGTCGCTGCTTACCGCAAGGCCATCGATCTCAAGCGCGACGACTCCGAGGCGTTTAACAACCTGGCCAACGCCCTGGTCGAGCAGAAGAAGCTGGGCGAGGCAGTGGCCGCTTGCCGGACGGCCATCGATCTCAAGCCCGACAACTCGTCGGCGTACATCAACCTCGGCAGAGCCCTGAGTGAGCAGAAGAAGCTGGACGACGCGGTAGCTGCTTACCGCAAGGCCATCGATCTCAAGGCCGACGCGCCCATTGCGCACTACAACCTCGGCCACGCCCTACGTGAGCAGGAAAAGCTCGCCGATGCGGTGGCAGCGTTCCGCAAGGCCATCGACCGCAAGCCCGACTTGGCCGAGGCGCACTACGACCTCGGCTACGCCCTGAGTGAGCAGAAGAATCTGGGGGACGCGGTGGCCGCCTACCGCAGGGCCATCGACCTCAAGCCCGACTACGCCGCAGCGCACCAAAACCTCGGCAGAGCCCTGTTTTTGCAGGCGAAAATGGGCGAGGCCGCGGTTGCCTACCGCAAGGTCATCGACCTCAACCCCGATGACCCCGAGGCGTATAAGAACCTCGGCAGAGTGCTGTGTGAGCAGAAGAACCTGGGCGAGGCAATCGCCGCCTACCGCAAGGCCATCGACCTCAAGGCCGACTTCGCCGAGGCATACTTCGATCTGGGTAACGTCCTGCGTGAGCAAGGTAAGGTTGACGAGGCGATGTCCGCCTACCGCAGGGCCATCGACCTGAAGTCCGACTACGGCGACGCATACGGCAACCTCGGCGCCGCTTTGGCTGATCAGAAAAAGCTGGGCGAGGCTGTGGCCGCCTTGCGCAAGGCCAATCAGCTGCTGCCCGGTGAACCGAACACCCAGTACAACCTCCGTCTCGCGGAATACCTGCTTGAGCTTGATACGAAGCTCCTGGCAGTTCTGGCCGGGAAGGAAACGCTCCAAAGCGCGCATGAGCAGATCAAGCTTGCTGGATTCTGTGCTTCCTACAAGCAGAATTACCGAGCCGCAGCCTCACTGTACGCCGACGCATTCGCCGCCGAGCCGAAACTGACCGCCGACCTGAATGCTGGGCACCGCTACAACGCTGCCTGTGCCGCCGCCCTGGCCGGCTGCGGAAAGGGCCAGGACGCCGGCAAGGTCGAACTGAAAGAGCGCGCCAAGCTACGGCAACAAGCTCTCGACTGGTTACAGGCCGACTTGAGAGCCTTTCAGCAGAGGTGCGACTCCACGCACAACGCTGGACCTGGCATCGCGAAACGAATGAAGCACTGGCTCGAAGACGCTGATTTTGCCGGAGTGCGCGGCCCCGAGGTGGCCCGGCTCCCCGAAAACGAACGCCAGGCATGGCAGAAGTTGTGGCAAGAGGTGGCAACCCTTCAGAAGTCGGCGACCCAAGCCCAGGAGCTTGCATTGCCGAAGAGCGACCTGAAGCAAATCCTCGCCCTCGCCCGTGAGAGAAAACACGTCGATGCCATCAACCAAGCCATGCGACTGGCAAGCGCCTCCGAACATTCCGCCGCCTTCCTCCACGAGTGGTCTCGCGTCTACGCGCTCTCGGCCGCCGCCGTCAAGGACCAGCCACGGCTGCACGGTTTTTACTCCAGCACGGCCATCGAGTTATTGCGCCAGGCCGCGGCCAAGGGCTTGCGCGACGCGGCCAGGCTGAGAAACGACAACGATTTCCGCGAGCTGCGTCCGCTGGCCGACTTCCAGCGGCTGCTGGCGGAGATGGAGGCGAAGAAATGACGCGTCGCCGTCTTGTAGCCCCGTTCACGGGGCTTGCCGCGGCGGCCGTGTAGGCCCGCCGTTGACGGCGGGTGTGAGAGAGGCAGCAGCGCGGCAGGCCCGTTCACGGGCCTTCTCGGTGTTTGGCTTCAGCCAGGTGAACGGCAAGGCGACTTGCAGCGACCGAGAGCCCCGAACTGGGCTGGCGAATAGGGGAGCGAAACGGTGATCCAATCGAGTTGCGAGGCAGTTTCCGAGAAGCTCATGCAAGCACTACGCGGGCGCATAGCGTGTCAGACCGGGCGCACGGTCGAAGTCAGGATCATTGCTGGCGATCTTGGTCAATCCGCAGGCCTGCATGACGGCGACAACGGCGGCATCGTTCGTGAGCAGGCCAATTTGTTGACTCAGGGCGACAGTCGTGGGAACCATGGTGGGGGCCACGGCCAGGACTTGCATCGGGCCAAGGCACAGGTCATCAATCGCTTGACGAAAACTGCTCAAGTGCGGGACTTTATCCAAATGGGTCTTCAGAAACTTGACTATCGATCCTGTCGGCTTCCCCAGCTTGCTGGCAGCTTCCAGGGCCATGAGGCGATGGGCCACTTCAAGCAGGATGTGGGTCGACGTGAAGGCCACGATTTCTCCGCGCCCAACCCGATCCAGCAGAGCCGTGCAGGCAGCGCCGACGATGGGATCGAGCGTGCAATGGTAAATCAACGTATTGGCATCGACAAATACCGAATCGCGGGCAGCGAGCTCGGCAAAGGTCATGGTCCCCTCCCCGTGTCATATTCGAGGTCCGGGTCCATTGCTGCCCATTCGGCTCTGGCGTGGTCCGCGCAGGGGATGATGCCGCGCGTGCGCTTGACCCAATCGAGTGGGTCCTCGACCGTGATTCGGACCCGCTGGTGCTCCTTGAGATGCAAGGCCTGCAACGGCTTGAGGACGCCGTTTTCGTAAGTCGCTTCGATGGAAATGGCCATGAGCTACTCCTGAACCGAGGGCTGCGGATGTGATGAGCATAACAGGAAATTGGCAACAAGCCAGTGAGAAAGTCGCGTGGAGCAAACGCTCGGATAACCCGGCGTGAACGCCGGGCCGAATACCGCTATCGCGACAAGCCCCGTGAGCGTGGCTGGAACATGAATCATTCATCGCCCGTCGTGACTCGAACCGAAACCTGACGCAAGCAAATGGCACTATTCGCCCCGGCGTACGGACTGCGCGCCGGGCCCAGGATTCGCTCGCAGTCCGCACACAGTTTTCAGGAGCTGCTTCATGATGACGACCTTGTCGCGCTGGCTTCGTGGTTCGCGGACGCATTCACCCCGGGCCGCCGGGCGGAAGCACTGCCGGCTTCAACTGGAAACCCTCGAGGACCGTTGCGTGCCGGCCACGGCTGCCGACTGGCTGGATCCGACATTAGGCACGGGGGGCGTGGTGACCACGCCGTCGGTCACCTGGACGACAGAGCCGGTCCTTCGGGCACCGACTATCGACGCGGCGGTGCGGACGGACGGGAAGGTCATGGTGATCGCCAACGGCACGCCGTCGGGCGTGCTTACGGGCAACTTTGCTGTCCTAAGGTACAACGAGGACGGCACCCTCGACACGACCTTCAGTGGCGACGGCATCGCCAGCACCGATTTCAATGGGTATGTCGACCGCGCGAGCGCCGTTGCTGTCGTCGGCAATAAGACGGTGGTGGTTGGCTCTGCCCAGCGATTCTCTGGCGGCAACTACTACACGGACTTCGCCCTGGTGCGCTACAATGACGACGGCAGCCTGGACACGACTTTCGGCAATGGCGGCAAGGTGGTCACCAGCTTCGGCACGAGGGTTTCATCAAGTGCCGCCACCGTTGCCGTTCTGGCGGACGGCAAGATTGTGGTTGGCGGTAGCGGCAATGTCGTCCGCTACAACAGCAACGGCAGCCTGGACACGACATTTGGCAGCGGCGGAAAAGTGACTCTCGGCTTGCCCACCGCGCAGTTAGGCATCCAGTCCGACGGCAGGATCGTCGTTGCGGATGAAGTTGGCTCCAACTTCCGGGCCATGCGCCTGACCGTCAATGGCACCTTGGATCTCACGTTCGGCGGTGGCGACGGCAGCGTGGAGACGCCCATCACCTCGGGCGCCTACACTTCGACTCTCGCATACGTGTACGACCTGGCAATCGACCCAAACGACAGAATCCTGCTGGCCGGGGAGGCGTACATGGGTGCTCCTGACCAGGGAGGCACTGCCACGGACGCCGTGGTAGTGCGTTTTACCAGCGACGGCAGTCTCGATACGACGTTCGGTGGCGGCGACGGCATCCTCACCGCGGACTTCGTCAGCCTTAACGGTTACGTCAACCAGGTTGCCCAGGCCGTTGCTTTGCAGGCGGACGGGCAGATTGTCGTTGCTGGGTTCACCGGCGGCATCGGGGGCACCGACGTGCGGAGTTTCCACAACACCCTCGTGATGCGCTTCAACGGCGGCGACGGCAGCCTGGACACGAGTTTCGGGGCGGGCGGCCGGCTGGAATTGCAAATTGGTCCCGGCGGCAGCGGGGGCTTGGAGCTCGCGGAGAGCAACGGCAAGTTGATCGTAGCCGGGGTTTCCGGTAACACCTCGTCGAACCCGGTCAACACGCTGACGCTCAGCCGGTTCATCGAGGATGGCCCGCCCCTGGCGGTACCGCCCACCCTGGTCGTCACCAGGCCATCACCGGTCACCGCCGGGCAGTCTTTCCAATTTACTGTCACCGTCCAGGACGCCTCCGGCAACACGATCACCGACTACGAGGGCACGGTGCAGTTTTCGAGTAGTGATCCGCTGGCGCTGTTGCCGGCCGCGTATACGTTCACGCTGGGCGACCAGGGCACCCACGACTTCACGGCGACACTCTATTCGGTCGGGTCCAAGGAGCTTATCGTTTCCTCCCCGGACGCGATGCGGCGCCGACCGATAGTGGTCAGTGCCGGCACCGCCGTCCGCATCGCGATCAGCGGCCCGACCAGCATCAAGGCAAAGACGGCCTTCAGCATCACCGTCACGGCTTACGATGCCTACGGCAACGTGGCCACCGGCTACACGGGCACCGTCCACTTCAGCAGTTCCGACAGCGGCGCGACGTTGCCGGCCGACTACACCTTCACGGCCAGCGACGCGGGTGTGCACACCTTCACGGGCCTGAAGCTGACCAAGCAGGGGACGCAATCGATCACGGTCACGGCAATCGCCGGCATCCCGCCGCTGACCGACCTCGACGATGTGCTGACGATCAACGTGACGTGAGCCGCGAGCTTGTTTCGTGAAACCGGCTCGCCCGCAATCATTCGCCGGGCGTGCCGGTGCTCACACCTTCACGCCGCTGTCCGCCGCATACGCCTCCAGGTCCGCAAGCAACTCGGCGGCTGTGGTCGGGCGGTCGTCGGGTGTCTTGGCGAGCATGGTTCGGATCTTTTCCTCGAACGGGCCGGGTACGCCGAGGTAGAAGTCACGCAAGTGCGGCGGCGGCTCGCGGCGAATGCGCGTGACCAGCTCGGTGATCGTCTCGCCGGTGAAGGGAGGCCGGCCGGCAAAGAGCGCGAACAGCGTGGCCCCCAGGCTATAGATGTCGGCCCGGCCATCGACCTTGACGCCGCCGGCCGTCCGCTCCGGGGCCATGTAGGCGATCTCGCCCAGCAGTTGCCCCGGCCGCGATATCGGCTGGCCTTCCTCGCCTTCCAGAGCCTTTGCCAGCATCAGGTCGGCCAGCTTGGTGTCCTGCGGACCCTTGCCGACCAGGATATTTGACGGCGTGATGTTGCGATGGATGATCTTTTTCTTGTGCGCGTAGGCGATGGCCCGGGCCATGCAGATGCCCAGGGCGAGGATGCGCCGCCAGTCGAGCTGACCGGTGTGCTCGATGCGGCTGATGACGGCGGACAGGCTTTCGCCGGCGATGTATTCCATCGCCACCCAGCAATGCCCCGACGACTTGCCCGCCGCCAGCACCTGCACCAGGTTGGGGTGCTTGAGCGGCAACACCGTCTTCATGGCGCGCACGAAGCGCTGCACCGACTGCGCGTTGCTTGAAAACGTGCCTTCGAGAATCTTGAGCGCCACCGGGATGTTCTTCTGAATGTCGCGCGCGTGGAAGACATAACCATTGCGGCCACGCGCCAGCACCGGGCCGACCTTGTAATGTCCAAATCTCTTGCCGACCAAAGCATCCTGCCAGGTGGCCGGCGACTTCTTCTGCACCGGTCTGGCGAGCGGCGGCGCCGTGTCCGCCGTTTCCCCGTCCTCCAGGTACTGCATTCGCGTGCTGCCGATGAGGATGAAATCGCGGGGCTTGAGAGCCTGCTTGCCAGTGATCTTCTGACTGTTGACAAATGTGCCGCCGGCGCTCTCGAAGTCCGTGATCATCAGGTGGTCGCTCTCGACCTGGACCTGACAGTGGACGCGCGAAACGTGCGGATCGATGAGCTGCGTTTCCGTGGCCCGGCTGCGCCCGAGCAGGAAGGCGTCCGACTCCGGCAAGGTGAACGACTTGCCCTCGTCCGGGCCGGCCAGCACCAGCAATCGCCTCGGCATGCGCGCACTCCTTCTGACAAGGGAATATTGTTCTGGATTCTACTGGACAAACCGAGAAAAGGGAACTTGGTTTGGCAGGCTACGCGGATCAAGCTCGTCAACACGCACTCCCCGGCCACGACCGGCGCGACCCACTAGACCTTGCCGGACCGTTTGCCATCCTTCGCCTCCTCTCACCACGAGCACCGGCCGCCATGTAATCAATGCGATAACGATGCGCCCACATGACAGTCCGAGATGATACGACGTAACATATGTCAATTTAGCAATTTGCGACAAAAGATTCACGGCCGGCATCGCCTTTGCAATTCTACAAGGACGGAAGTTGGTTCAATGGCCCGTGACTTCAAAAGCCGTCGCGCAGAAATGAGACAGCCATGTTTAGCCGCCGATTGCTGGTGATTTTCGTTGTTGCCCTGGCGACAGGCAGCCAGGCGGGCGCAAGCGAGCCGAAGAAAATTTATCGCCAGGCAGTTCGGGCCACGGCCCTGGTGCGCGTCAAGACCGCCGACAGGACCGGCTACGGTACCGCCTGGGTCGTCAACCGCGAGAAAGGCCTGCTCATCACCAACTACCACGTGATCGAGGAGGTGACGCAGGTGCAGGTGCAGTTTCCGATCTTTCGCGGCGCCCGCGTCGTGGCCGACAGGGACCTTTACAAGAAGGAGACGCCGCTGACGGCCCGCGTGCTGGCGTCCGATCCGCGCTGCGATCTCGCGCTCCTGCACTTGCCGAAGATTCCCGACGGTGTCGCCGAACTGAAGCTGGCCGCGGAAAGTGCCGAGCCCGGCGAACGCGTCCATTCCGTCGGCCATCCCGGGGCCAGCGCAGCCTACTGGGTCTACTCCCAAGGGCTGGTCCGCCAGGTGGCCCATCGCAAGATCGCCTTCCCCAGCCAGGTCATCGAGACGATGCTGGTCGAGATTCAGTCGCCCGTCAATCCCGGCGACAGCGGCAGCGCCCTGGTCAACGACCGAGGCGAGGTGGTGGCCGTCGTGTCCGCGACCAACCACACCGCTCAGCTTTTCGGTCTCGCCATCGATGTCAGCCGCGTCCGCCACTTCCTGACCGAATCGACGACGCCGGCCAAGATCGCGGCCGTGCGCTAGCTGGATCCTGGCTGGCGGCAGCGTCGCCTGCTGTCCCCCACCCGTCGCCGGATTCTCGTCTTGACCGTTGCCGGCGCCAGGCTATAAGGCCCCGTCATGGGACGGGTTCCAGGAATACGCGCCGGCCTGGCGCTTGTGGGGATGTTGTCGGCGCTGGTCGCGAGTTGCCGGCATCTGCCGCCGGAGACCAAGCCGCCCAAGGAGCCGGAAATGCTGGTCAAGCCGCCGGCCGGCGACCGCCGCTACGATTACCCTGTCTATCCCAAGGAAGCCTTCAACGAAAAATACGATCCGCGCAAGCACCTCAACATCGGCGGGCATCCCAACATGCCCGGCGGCGCCGGCATGATGAATCCGAACATGCCCGGCAGCGGCATCTGACGCTCGTCTGCACTTCACGCACGCTCCTGGTCCGAAACGACATAGGATGATTCCAGGCACACGCGCTGCCTCGCGACATGAATCCGCTTCGAGGTACGGGCCATGAAGCCGCTTCGATTCTTGGTCGGTTTGTTGTTGTTGCTGGCCGGGATGGCTGGACTGATATCGTCGGTGATCGCCATTTTCGGAGTGCAGGACGCCGCCTCGACCCTGTCCACGCAGACGACCGATATTCTCTCCTCCACGGGGGACGCCGTACAGTTTCTCAAGCGGGGCACAACCAAGATCCAGACGCTTCTGGCGGAGACGCAGGAGCGCACCCAGGCGCTCGACGCCACGCTGGCCGGCGTCGCCGCCAAGATCAAGAACAATCCGTCCGGCAAGACACTTCTGGATGCCCTCGATCAGAGCATCGCGCGGCAACTGGCCAGGGCCCAGTCCACGGTCGCTGCGTTGCAGGCGACACTCGAAGGCTTTCACGGCACGCTCGTGCTGTTCCATTCCCTGCCGGGAGCGAACAAGGGCGACGCGGCCATCGGGACCAAGGGCGACAAGCAGGCCGCCGAAGACGCGGACTTGCCCAAAGTTCTCCTGGAGGCCTCGGATATCCTGGACCAGCTTGCCCAGTTCCTGAACGAGGTCCTGACCAACCGTGAAGTGTCGCGCACCAGCCTGGCCCGGCTGATCGAACTGGTCGAGCAGATTCAGGTCCGCCTAGCAGATGCCGCCACACGCGTCCGCGATTTTCAGCAACGTCTTGGCGTCACCGAGGCGCGCATCGCCGCGTCCCAGACGGCGCTGCCCGTCTGGATCGACAAAGGCAGCGTCTTCGCAGTCGTCCTGCTCGTGTGCTTCGCCTTCACTCAGCTAGGCCTGATGCTGCAAGCGCGCCGGCTGCTCACTGGAAAACCGTCATGACCCGATGTGCGGATCGCGCTCGTTGATTATCTGGCTTCCGTGCCCGGCGCGGATCTGTCAGGGCCCGTTTCGCGTGAAGGTGTAGGAGAAGGCGCCAAGCAGGCGTCCGCGTTCGGCGTCGTGGCAATCGACGCATTGCCTGGCGCAACGGATGGCGCCCAGGACCCGTTGTCCGGCGGCGGCTTCGCGAACAAAGAGGTCCTGGCCGTTACGCAGCGCTTCAAGTCCCTTCAGCTCGAAAGCATCCAGTGTGCGCTTCGGCGCCTTGCGCAGTTCGTCCATGCGCGGCAAGTTCTCCGATACATAGGCCACCGGCTCGTCGTGCACAACCAGCCCGATCAAGTCGAGCGTTCGCAGCTTCCATTGCTTGCCCGCGCTGGGAGTTCGGGTGAAGCGATGCGCCAGGAATCCGGAGACGTGCTGGCGGTCCTTGAAGAAGCCGAAGTTCGGCAGGCCGACGAAATCGATGACGCCGTCGCGATGCATGGAAGACAGCGGGCCGACCGGATCGTCCCCCTGGGTCGGAGTCGGTATCAAGGTAAGATCGGCCGCTGACAGGAATTCGCTGGGCGGAGTTCCGGGTTGTGCCGGTGTCGGCTCGGTTGCCGCCGGTTCCAAAGCGCGGATCGACATGTCCGACATGCGCGCGACGCCAAACCCCGGCTGCATCAAAAACATGTCCAGCGTGCGCTCATGCAACGACTCGAGGGCCCACGTGCGCGACCCGTAGTGGCGGTTCTCACCCAGAGTGCTCTCCAGTGCCGCCAGTTCGCTTTTCTCCGCTGTCGCCGACTCCTTCCCCGGCAGTTTCCGCGGAGTTGGCAAGCGCTCGACCATGGACTCATAGGGAAAACGTTCGAGCGCATCGGCCATTTGCCGGTAGGTCAGCCAGCCGATCACCAGATATGGCAGCACCGAACCAAAGATCGCCAGCGTCGCGAACGACTTTACCGTGGACCGGCGCATGCTGCAGACGACGGTAAGCATCGCGAGAATGATTGCTTGCAAGATGGCGATCGGCAGAAACATCATCAGAAACATGGGTCCGATGCTGAACGCTGCCAGGCTGAGGATGCTGCTCGGCGACGTGCCTTTGCCCAAACGATAGTTGTTCAATGCGATGATGAAGAGTAAGGTGGAAACGCCGATGGATACTTGCAGCATGACGGCCACCTCCGACAGAAGTGAGAAGTGCAGACGCCGACAGGTGCCAGTATACGCCGGTTTCACGCGTCAAAGCAAGCGCCGACCTGGCGAGTGCATGGCTCGGGTGCAGCTGCCAGCCTGTGGCGGAATTTTAGCCGCCAGGCATAGCTCTCGCTTCCAGAGGGCATTGAAGTTGCCATCCTGCTTCGCGGCGCGCAAGCGCAAGACCGCTTCGGCTCCGGCGTAGATCCAGTTGCGCATGCCGGCCTGTTCTCTTGCCACAGAAGGTTGGCCGCACCCTCTCGCGTGGCAACGCCCTTCGGCATCCAATTTGCTCTCTTTTCCAGGCAGCACAGCCGGGTCGACCCGGCCGGGCTGTTTTCCAGGCCCACGGAACTCCGGTTCCGTGGGCCTGAATATGAGGCCAACAGACAACGAAGGAGATAGCCATGACCAAGCCTGATGTGATGTGGTTGACGGCACGACAAGCTCTGGTTTTTCACCGCGGACGCATCTGGTCGCTATTCCAGGAAGGCGAAACCGCCGCCTGGGTGGTCCAGGTTGGCGCCGGCTTGCGCGGCGACTCGTTGACGGATCTCGGCAAGTTCGTTGCGCGCTTCCCCGGCGGCTACCACGCTGCGCTCGACTGGCTGCACAAAGGCGACCTGGAATCGCCCACTGCACCTACTGGGAACCAGGAGAACAAGACTGAAAAACGAAGAATGAAAAACTGAAAACGAAATCTCCCGGACGTCAATCTAGGGTTTTCATTTCTTGTTCCTTCGCCGGCCTGGCTGCCAGCAGACATTCAACGGCGTCTCGGCCGCACATGCCGATCTCGATTCCGAGGGCTCTGGCTTGCGGCGTGGCTTCAACAATCTTGGCGTCGAACAGGTCTTCGGGGTTGACGAGCGGATTCTGCGGCGTGCCGCGGGCGATGGCCACGGCCTGACCAAACTCGGCGGCGATCTTGACATCGTAGATGCCGCAACCCACCAGGCCCGCCTCGGTCAGGATGGTGCAGTACTGCCCCTTGTGCCAGCGATTGCTGATGCCGATGGCCTTGCCATTCTTGAATTGCAACTCGCGTGAAACGGTCCGTGGCAATGCGTCGCTCATGATGGTTTCTCCTGCGGGTTCTCGGCAGAGCCTGACACGCAAGCGAGGGAGATGGCCGAAACCCTCGCTGACGCTTCGGGCTTTGCCGACAGACTTCAATCGTCCTCTCGAAGCGCATAGAAGCCCGTCTCGCGATCCTGCAGACGCGAGGATCCGACGAGTGCCCTGCCGTCGCCGGTGAACAGCCAGCCATGAAAGTGCTGCACCGTTTTGGGGAACATGATGCGGAAGCTGATCGAGTGATTGGGATCGCCAACCTTGCCGGCGACCTCGTACTTGCGGCCATCCTTGCCGGAGTAGTAGAAACCGCGCACGTCGCCCTTGGCTTGCACCTTCAGGTGCAGCGTTCCGGAACGGCGGCCGTCGTCGTAGAGCTTGTAGACGCCGGTAAAGTAGCGCGGCTCGAAGACGGCGCCGATCTCAGGGCGCGGCAGTTTCTTCGGCGTCGCCTCCGGAATCGCTTCTGTCATCACATAGATCTCCGCCTTGCCCACGGGTTCGACATGAACATCATCTCCGAGGGCGACGAAGCGCAAATCGCCGCCCAATGCCGCCGGAACGATCTGGCCAAGGTCGAGATCGAAGTGAAAGTCGGCGAACAGCCGGACATTCTTGCCGTCCGCACGCACGGCTTTCTCTTCATCCTCCAGATAGGTCGTGAAACGCTCGATGAGCAGGATCGGGACCGACTTCTCCTTGTCGATTTTCTGCCGTGCTGGCTGGACCAGCAGACGACACATGCGCTCGCCATTGGTCTTGACTACCAGGAAAGTTGCCGGGATGCCCTTGAGCACGCGCGAGTGCTTGACCATGAGATCAGGTGTGAGTTTCTTGACCAACTCCGCCTGCCTGGCCTTTGGGACCTTGAGCAGGACAGCATTGGTGTAGCGATCGAAGGCGTCGGCCCGCAGGAGCGAGGGAAAAAGAACAACGCAAGCCAGGATAATCGAGAGTCGAAACATCAGAATCTCCAGTAAGCCAGGTGGGCGTCGCGGCCCGCCGTGGTCCTGGCGCCGCGAAACGCTGACTGTGGGGCATGCGCCCGCCTCACGCCGGCAGGGTATAATGAACTAGGGAAAACACGTGGGCGGCCATCTTTCCCAGTTTATCGTGGCCTCGCCCAGAGTGCCATCATATGATGATATTCTCTCCGCCTTGTGGTAACCCCAGCGTCCGCTTATAATCGGCGGATTTTCTGTGCGTACCCGCGTCGCAGCCATGCGAGCGCGGTTAACGCTGGAGCGTTGGAGGCAACCTTGTCCGAACGAGCGCGAATCCTGATTCTTGATAGTCCAGGCGGCCTGAGCAGTCCCGCAATGAATCAATGCCTGGAGGGCTGCGAACTGGTTCGGGTATCGAATCTGTCAGATGGCCTGGCCCTTCTGAAAGACGCCAGTTTTGACGGCATCTTGCTCACCAGTCCGCAGGCCGAGTGCGGCGGCCGAGTTCGATCTCTGCTTCAGGCCGACGCCATCCTGTCGGTTATCGAGGAAGGCGTGGCCGTGGTGACGCCCGACTTGCAAATCACCTGGGCCAACCCGACGCTGGAGAGGTGGTGCGGCGAACCGGTGCGTGGCCGGGCCTTCTACGAAGCGCTCGGCTCGCCGAAGATTCTCGGTCCGGACTACTGCCCGTTCCACACCGCACTGGCGGGCCGCACTGTGACGACCCGTCTGCTCTGCGACAAGCGCTATCTCGAACTTCAGGTCACGCCCATTCTTGACGCGGCCGGCAAGGTCACTCAGCTCATCAGCCTGTGCCGCGACGTGACTGCCGAGGTGCAGCAGCAGCAGAAGCTCGACGCCATCCATCAGGCCGGTCAGGAACTGGCCAACCTGAACGCCGCCCAGTTGTGCGACATGGACTTCCACAATCGCATCGAGCTGCTCAAGGCCAATATTCGCCGCAGCACGCATGAGTTGTTGCATTACGACGTGATCGAGATTCGCCTGCTCGATCCGCGGACGGGGCGGCTGGAGCCGTTGCTGGCGGAAGGGATGACCCCGGAAGCCGAGGGCCGCGCCCTGTTTGCCCGGCAGGAGGGCAACGGCGTGACCGGCTTCGTGGCTGCCACCGGGACCAGCTACCTCTGTCCCGACACGGCCAACGATCCGCTGTACATCGAAGGGGCCACCGGCGCTCGCAGTTCCCTGACCGTGCCGCTGGTCCTGGGCGACCAGGTGTTCGGCACGCTCAACGTCGAAAGCCCGAAGCCGAACGCATTCACCGAGCAGGACCTGCAATTCACCGAGATTTTCAGCCGTGAGATCGCCGCCGCCTTGCATACGCTGGAGTTGTTGAGCGTCGAGAAACGGACGACGGCGTCGCAGTCGATCGAGGCCGTCAATCGCGAGGTGGCCCTGCCGGTGGACGACATCCTGGCGAATGCCACGGCCGTGCTGGAGCGCTGGATCGGCCACGACCAGGAGATGGCCAACCGGCTCAAGTCGATCATCGCCAGTGCCCGCTCCCTCAAGCAATGTATCCAGCAGGTTGGCGAGAATCTGACGCCGGTCTCGGGACCAAGCTCATCACCGAGTGATGCGCAGCCGCGCATGAAGGGACTGCGCGTGCTGGTGGCGGACAACGACGAGCGCGTGCGCCGCAGCGCGCACGGTCTGCTGGGGCGCTTCGGCTGCACCGTCGAGACGGCGCGCGACGGCAAGGAGGCACTGACCATGGCCCGCCTGGGCAACTACGACGCCATCCTCGCCGACATCCGCCTGCCGGACCTGTGCGGGCACGAAGTCTATCGCGGGCTGCGCCAGGCACAGCCGCAGGCACGCGTCATCCTGATGACAGCCTTCGGCTACGACCCGGCCCATTCCATAGTCAAGGCACGCCAGGACGGTCTGCGCCACGTGCTTTACAAGCCTTTCCGCGTCGATCAGCTTCTCGACGCTCTCGACGGTCGCGAGTCGGCCACGTCTCCCGTCCCTGCGCCGCCGCTGGAAACGGTCCGAGCGTGAACAAGAATGCAGAACGATGAATGATGAGCGGAGGCAGTCGTGGTCCATTCATCTCCTCATTGTTCATTGCTCGTTCTGCCATTCCTGCCGCTCTTCGCCATGACCGAACTTCAGGTTTCATTGCCGCTGGGCATCGTGCTGTTTCTCGCTGCATGCACCGGGCACACCCTGCTGATGGTAGTCGGGCTGAACGTCCTTTATGCCTGGCCGTTGCCGCACGGCGTGCTTCGCTACACACGCAAGCTCGATATCCTGGTGATCTTGCTTGGACCGGTGTTGTTCTGGTACGCACTCGGATTTCACGACGGCAGCGGCATCAGTTTCGAGACCGGCGCCCGGCGAGCACTCGTCACGCCCTATCTGTTCGTTAGCTGCATTCTTGGTCTGGTCGCGGCGCCGGCGGCGGTCATTCTCTATCACTGTCGCCGTGTGCCGAAGGCGTTGCTCTCCGGACGTGCGCAAGTCGTGGATGTCGCGCGCGAACTGGGCTATCTACCGGCCGGTCGAGGCAAGAAGGCATACCTGGCCCGGCTGCCCGGCAACCAGGTGTGCCAGGTCGATATGAGCGAGCGTACTTTCCTGATGCCGCAGCTGCCGCCGGAATGGGACGGGCTGTCGATCCTGCACCTGAGCGACCTGCACCTGTGCGGCACGCCGGACAGGAGCTTCTTTCGCCATGTGCTGGAACGATGCAAGGAGTTCGGCGAGCTGGATCTGATCGCTGTCACTGGTGATATCGTGGACAGCAAGCGTCACCATCGCTGGGTCGTGCCGCTGCTCGGCCGGCTGCGGGCGCGGCACGGCGGCTTCGCCATCCTCGGCAATCACGACTACTGGCTCGACGCCACGCTGATTCGCCGGCGGCTGACGCGGGCAGGCTATCATGTCCTGGGCAACGGCTGGAAGCAGATCGAGGTTCGTGGGAAGCCCATGGTCGTGATCGGCAACGAGACGCCGTGGTTCAGGCCGGCCGCCGATCTGGCTTCTTGTCCGGCAGGCGTGTTCAGACTTTGCCTGAGCCACACGCCGGACACGATTTCCTGGTGCCGGGCCAACCTGGTCGACTTGATGCTGGCCGGCCATGTGCACGGCGGACAGATTCGCCTGCCCTTCATCGGCTCGCTGTTCGTGCCCAGCCGCTTCAGCCGCCGCTACGACTGCGGCTCCTTCTTCGAGCCACCGACGTTGATGCACGTCAGCCGAGGTCTGGCAGGTCAGCATCCGCTCCGCTTCAATTGCCGGCCCGAGGTGACGAAGATTGTGCTCGTGACAGGGCCGAGGCAACTCGCGTCGCCGGACTGACGGAATTTCGACTTCGTGCGTGCATTTCGCATGGAATCGGCATTCCGTGGCATTTCCATCAGTTTGCGGTATTCAGTCTCATCAGCCGCCCATCGGCGTCGCCGACGACGATCGCATCGCCCACCCACGTCAGTGCCGTCACATCCTGCGGCAGTCGTTGCTCGGCGAGCACCGTGCCCGCGGCATCAGTGATGCGCACGGTGCCGCCCCAGTAAACGATGGCGACCTTGCCGTCGCTGGGCACGGCAAACTTCACGCGGCGCTGCGGGGCAGCCAGCTTCTGCGCCGCGGCGACTGCCGCCGGCGTCGAGCCCGAGCTGGCATTCTTGACGAGCTTCTGATACTCGGCCGCATCCAGTTGCCGCGTGCCCTTGACCACGCCTGCGGGAGTCACGAATGTCGCGGTCTGGCTATGTGCCGCGACCGACAACGACTCCTCGAACTTGATGGCGACTATGCGGTCCGGCAGCACGCGCGTCCAGGCGACCTTGGCGGCCGGCAACAGCGCCGCCTTGTTCGCGGCGACGATGGCATTCTCCGCGGGCAACGCCAGCAGCGTCAACGGCTCGATGCCGGCCGCCATCTCGTACAGGCTGCCGACGGCTTCCTCCATGCCGGCGGCGTCGTGGGCGATCAGCGTGATCGATTCCTGCATGACGCCGATGCCGTCGCGCTGCCAGGCGATGTAGCCACGGCCCGGGCCTGGATACTCGCCCTTCTTCACCACGTACGGCAGGAACCGCTGCGTGTCGAGGAACTTGATGAGCGGATTGTCCTCGGGCGTGCCGAGCAGGATGACCGGCCCCTGCACGGCGAAGCCGACGAACAGCGGATCGTTCTTGTCGCCGGCCTTGAGCTGGCCCTTGTTGGTGTGCGTCAGGCCGATCCAGGTCTCGGCTTCCTCGGCGGTCAGCGTGCGCGGCTTGCCGGCCTCGGCGGCGCTGACGATGCTCGCCGTCACGTTCCACGGTTTCAAGATGCGCACCAGACGTTCGGCGGCGGCTTGATGATGATCGGCGCCTCCCTTCACGATCGTTACCTTGTTGTGCACGCGGAAGAAGCGATAAACGTTGTCGCGCTCCTGGGCGACATGAACGGCCCGGCGCGTGGCCCCGGCGGCCGAGGCGCATGTCGTGATCGCCGCGACGCCGAAGCTGGCCGTGTCGCTGGTGTTGTTGAGCATCTCCGTCACGCGCACCTGCCACTTGCCGGCGGGATCGTTGACGGCCAGCGGCAGGTTCAATCGCAGTACGCCGCCATCGGTGGCGCGATAGAGGTCGTAACGCAGCTTGCCGCTCGGCTCGATGACCTCGATCCGCAGCGGCGCCGAGCCGGTCAGCATCCCGCCCTTGTCGTCAAGCAGCGTGGCGGAGACTTCCAGGCGCAGCGGCGACTCCGTCTGCGTGAAGTCCCGGCGCACCAGCGGCGTGCCGGTCTTGATGCCGCCGATGGGCCGGGCCGTCCGCGCGAAGATGCGCATCTGGCCGGGACCGAAACGGAGCAGTGCTCGGCTTACCTTCCAATGGTCCTTTGGCAGGACGTCCAGGCGGAAGTCTTTCGCCAATCCGCCGATCACGGCGTCGTATACTGGCCGGCCGTCGAAATCGAATCTGATTTCTGCCGTCACCGCCTTCATGCCGAGCATGGCGTCGCCATGCGGATCGTGCGTGGCATTGATCGCGAAGGCGTACTCGATGTCGCCCGCCGATTGTCGAGTCGCGCAGACGCCTGGCTGATCGGTGATGAATACTGGCCGAACACCGGCCTTGACCAGGTGGGGTTCAATGGCGTCGGCAAGCGTTTGGGCTCCCGCCAGCGCTTGCCGCATCTTGGTTAACTCGGCGACCTCCTTCGTCTTGCCGGCCTTGGCGAGCGCCGCGATCTTGGCGGCATCCGGATAGCTCGGCGTCACGCCGAGGTTGACGCTGCCCTTGATCTTCAACGTGCAATCGCCGGTGAGCAGGACGAGACCGCCGCCGGCCGCGAACTTCTCCAGGCCGGCGACCACCGGCGCATCGAGATGCTCCAGCGACGTGAGGAGGATCGCCTTGTGCTGGTCCGCCAGCGTGCCGTCGAGGATGTCCTCATCCACGACGGCGAGGAACTGCTGCTGCAACAACTTGCCCGCGAGATAGCTGAAGACGAGGTTGCGGCCGTGCGGCGTGTCGTGGGCGTAGTTGACCTTGCGGTCCTCCGTTTGCTTGTGGATGGCGTTGGAAAGCGAGTAGAGCAGTGCGACGGGCGGCCTGGTCACCGGCATGGTGGTGAAGATCGTGCCGACGCGGCCCATGAACTGGTTGGTTTCGACGATGCCGGCGACGGCCTGCGACTTCGACGGCTCGCCGGGCTCCAGGTCGGGAGGCGACATCATGCCCTGGATGTTGGTCATGAACGACAGGTTTTGCTCGAGGCGAGACTGGTCGCTGGTCGTGTTGCCGTACCAGGTGGGCAGATACCAGTTGGGGCCGCGAGTAATCGCGGGCGCGGGCCATCTCCAGGAACATGGAAGGATTGAAGTAGCCCGGGCCGAAGTCGTGGTAGCCGCCGTGCCCGCTGATCACCGGCAGGCTGCGGACGACGTTGAAGTAGTAGCCGTCGGTAAAGGCCGTCCAGCCGTACTGGCTCTGCGTCGTGCACAGGTAGTCCGGCCGGACGTACTGCACGCCGAACTGCGAGTCCTTCCAGGCGGCGTCCATGAAGCCAAGCTTCCAGCGGGCCCAGTGCCGCCAGCGAGCGCGGTCCAGCGGGTTCTTCGGATCGATCTTCATGTAGTCCGCCAGCGGATGCCCGGCCGCCGCGTAGCTGCGCGTCTGCGACGGAATGCCGTGCGGCACCATCTCCTTGTTCGGCAAGAATCGCCAGGTCAGGCCCGGCTCATCGTAGAAGTGCACGCCGGGGACGTTGGGCCGGGTGCGGTCGATGAAGGCGCGCTTGACAACGCGACGGGTGCCGCCGCGGATGACGTACGGATCGGACCAGTCGCAATCCATGCGCAGGTCCATCTGATGGCCGCCGCCCATGGTGCAGTTGGCCATGAAATCGACACCGGCGCGGATGAAGTTGCCTTCCTCGTCCTGCCCGTAGTGCCCATAGAAGAGGTTGTAGCCGAGGTTGTCCTCGCCCTGGCAAAGCTGCTCCTTGCCCTTGGCCCGCCCCCAGTTGATGAGCCGGTAGCTGCTGCGGCGGACGTGGCTGTAGACCTCGATGTCCTTCTTAGCCGTCGCGCCATGCGCCGACGCCGTGACGGTGTACTTCCCCGGCCGGAGCAGCCAGCCGTTGACGTGCAGGTGATCGACCGCCTTCCCCAGGACATGCTTGGCCGGGAAGGTGAAGCTCAGCTTGCCGCCGTCCTCACCTTCCAGCGTGAGCTCCAGCTCTCCCGTCGCCGTCGGTTCCCCCTTGTAAATGCGCTCGACGGCGATGTCGATGCGCTCGTTTGTCTGGTAGGCGGTTCGCTGCAAAGGGAGCAGGATCTTCAACTCGGCGGCGGCGGCCGGCAGGGTCAGGCTCAGTAGGGACAGTGTCCCAAGGAGGAGTCGCGTCAGCATGATTGGACCTCGCTGCTGGAATCTGGAGGTTCTTGGTGGGCGTTCGCTGTTTTATCGGTGCCGTCGTCGGTTGTCGTAGGTTCGCCGGCATGCGCAACTGGCGGCCCAAGATTCCGCCACAGGCTGGCAGCTGCACTCCACGCGAGACACTGGAAATGCCGCGGTTCTGGGCAGTTAGCCTCAGCTTCGAGTGAGCAATTTGACGACGCTCTTATCGTTTGGATGACAGATGGCGACCGCAACGCGAAGGGCTTTTCCGAATTGTGAGCGCAGGCGCCGCCGGTTCAATACGGAAACCGTTCATCCACCTCGGCCCCGGCAAGGTCGACGAGAAAATCGCCCAGCCGCTCGACCAGAACGTCCATCAGCTTGCGGCCCTTGTCGGCGGAGGCGGCGGCGGGGTTACCCATGCCGGTATTGGTGGTGGCGAGGTGCCAGGGGCGCGTGATACTGACCCAGCCGCGGTTGATGGCATCGAAGCGCGTCGGCTGGGCGGCACCGGCGTCGGCCTGCTCCGGAACCAGCAATTCAGGGAAATACGCCAGTCCAAGGCTGGTTTCCACCTCGTCCGCGTGCTCACCGGGCTCCTTGAAGATCGCCGGATAGCGGTCCGCGGCCATACGGTACCAGTCGCACAGGAAGAGATGGACCTTCGTGTGGTGGTGCAATTCGCGCATCAGCGGCTTCAGTTCGTTGCCGCCGTGGCCATTGAGCAGAACCATCTTGCGGATGCCCTGCCGTTCCATGGAATCGACCAGGTCGGCGACCAGCCGGATGAGCGTCGTCGGCGTGACGCTGCACGCCAGGCCGCCGGCGACGCGCAGGTGATTGGTGTTCACGCCGTAAGGGATCGTGGGCAAGAGCAGTACGCCGGCGCCGGCCTGATACGCACGGGCACACGCACGCTCGCCGATCTCTTCCACCTGGAAGTTATCGGTGCCGTACGGCATGTGCAAGTTGTGCGGCTCGGTGGCCCCGAAGGGAAGCACGACGACTTCCCAGCGCTCGTTGCGAAGGGAGTGGTGATTCTGCTCGGCCAATACCCAGGCGCGCATGCGGTGCTTTTCGAGATGGCGGATTGCGTCAGGTTGCGGACTCGTCGATAACATTGGCGCGGCGGCCGTTACGATCGAACACGACCTTGCCGGCGGTCAACGCAAACAGCGTGTCGTCCTTGCCGCGGCCGACATTGCGGCCGGGATGGATGCGCGTGCCACGCTGCCGGACAATGATGCTCCCCGCCGTGATCGTTTCGCCGCCATAAGCCTTGACGCCCAGCCGCTGCGGATTCGAATCCCGCCCATTGCGGCTCGAACCTTGACCCTTCTTGTGTGCCATGATGCTGACTCCCTCACTTCAAACCCCTCCTCACAGGCAGGGGTGAAATCTTTCCTGACGCCTGAATGCTGACTCGTGACCCCGTTATCCTATTCCGCCTTGGCCTTTTTGTCATCCTTGGCGTTCTTCTTGGCGGCAGGGCTTTCGCGGCCGGCACGATAGATCCACTCGGCGGGGCCAACGAAGGACAGGTCGCGGGCATCCAGCCCGTTACCTTGCCTCCGGAAGTTGAGCTGCAGGGTCTTGTAGCGCGTCACCGGCTCGTCGCCGATGGAATCGACGGTGACGAAGCCGTTGGACAGGCCGCGAACGAAGATGCTGAAACGCGTGCTATCGGTGAGATCCTTGATCTTGGGATCTCTCTTGGCAGGGTCTGCAGCGCTGGCGTCCCAGATGGCCACACCCGTGATCGCCAGCGGAAAGGCGCCCTCCTTGCTGACCGGGACCGCGGCGCTGCTGACCGTCACCGAGTTCTTGATGTCCTGGTAGCCGCTGGGGTCTTCAAGACGCTTGATGGCTTCCTGAACCGCCGGCGACACCTCGTCGTTGTGCACGCCGGGAAAGTCAAGCGTCACGAGCTCGAACTCCGGGACAAACTTCTGCGGGTCGCCGGTGCGATTGACGACCTGATACCAGAGATACCAGTAAATGCGTGTTCCCTTGCCGGGCACATGCACCTTGATGAGCCGCGGATCCTTGAAGCGAAAGTCAAAGCACCAGACGTCCCCCTTGTCGAGTACGGAGGACTGCGACTTCACCTCGCGCTCATTGAAGGACTGCTGCTGGCTCTCGGCCGTGCTGCACAGCAGCCAGCCTACAGTCAGACAAGCCGGCCACATCATCCATTTACCCGCCATCGCCATTCCTCTTCAGTTCGCGCAGCTTGCCCAGGACGTGACGCGCAGTCACTATAGATGCGCCTCCACGCGTGGTCAAGACGAGCCGCGAGTGCGGCCGGCGAGACATGTGGCCGCCCAGGTCATCAATCGGTTAGCTGCTGGAAAATGCGGTCGAAATCAAGGCAGCGTTGCGCGAATGCCCCCAGCAAAAATGGATCGAAATGCCCGACATCCTCTTTCACCATGATCCTCAAGGCGTCGGCATGGGGCAGCCCCGGCTTATAGATGCGTTCGGACCGCAGCGCGTCGTAGACATCGGCAATGGCGACGATCCGGGCGGAAAGTGGTATTTCTTCGCCGGACAGGCGATCGGGGTAGCCGGTGCCATCGAAGCGCTCATGATGATGACGCGCGATTTCCACCGCCATCTGAAAGAAAGCCACGGCGAATCCATGGACCCTGGCAACCTTCTGCAGCGTATCGGCCGCAATCACGGTGTGCCTTTGCATCACGCGGCGCTCGTCTTCGGTCAGCCTGCCCGGCTTCTGCAAAATATGATCTGGCACGCCCACCTTGCCTATGTCGTGCAGCGGCGCACAGCATTCCAGCATCTGAATGAAGTGCCCATCGATCTGGCGGGCGAAACTGGACGTCTTGGCCGCTTCTTCCGCGAGAAGGCGTACGTAGTGCTGCAGACGCATCAGATGCGTGCCTGTCTCGGCATCCCGGTGGCACACGAGTTCCGCCAAGCTCAAGACGAGCGCATTGCGGGCGTGAATCAGATCGCTGTCACGAGACAGAAGCCCCTGTTCGAGTTCATGATTGAGTGTTAGCAGATTCCGGTTGAGCAGATCCGTGCGTTCTTGCGCCATTTTCAGGCGCAGAGCCGCCTTCACTCGCTCAACCAGTTGCACCAGGCTGAATGGCTTGCTCAGGTAATCGTCCGCTCCGCCCCGCATCATGCAGGCCATCTCATCGCCCGTGGCTCGCCCGGACATCATGATCACTTTCAAGTGAGGAAATGGCGGAGCCATGCGCAATCGCCGAAGGACCTCCGTTCCCGGCAGCCTCGGCATGTCAATGTCCAGCAGCACGAGGTCATAGTTGTTCCGTGGCATCTTCGCCAGGGCTTCGATGCCGTCTCTGGCTTCGTCGCAGGCGATCCCCTCCAGTTCCAGAACCTGGAGGAAGAGGCGACGGTTGATCGCTTCATCATCGACCACCAGGATCCGGTGTGTCGGCGCCGATCCTTCTTCGCTGCTGAAGCAGCCTGGTCGAGTGAAAGACGAATGGTTCATGTTCAGTTCAGTCTGACTGTCAGGATTCCCAGCATCCGGAATCTGGCAATGATCTGCGTCGGTGCTGGGTGTGGGGCCGCACGCGGATGAGGCGGAACGGCGGATGAACGGAGAGTTCACCGCAGCCGCTGCCTTCAACTGAGACGCTCATGTGACTCTATCGATTCTAACTTCTCGCAAGCCTCGATGCAAATCCCCTGCTGCGTTGACTCTGAGTTATTCGGGACATATCGACAGGCATCGTTCGCAGGGCCAACCTGGCTATTCCGAGAAAACAGTTGCTTCCGGAGAGTTATTTGATCACAATAGAACTGCAATTCATCTCTAGTCGGATCAGGGCGGCGGACGTGGGAGGAACCTGTCATGACACGCTCAGCTTCTGATTTGTTTCAGCCACAATGGCACAAAACCGGTCAGGTTGTAGCGACAGTTCCGGCCGCGGCGTAGGGTAAGGTTCCTTGCTCCAAGTTCAGGTTCCGCTCGCGGCGGCGGTGACGCGCTTGCGCC
>VGYC01000115.1 GCA_016873095.1 Planctomycetota bacterium
GGATTGATCTCGAACTCGTCGCACAAGCTGGAGACGGGAGTGCCTTCGAGAAGATGGCGCTTGACGATCGCGACCTTCTCCTGAGGCGTGAAATGACGGCGGGGCTGTCTGTCAGACATGGTGCAATCCCTCCGTTCAGGTTATGCTAACCCGAACCGGCCGTCATTCCAGATTCGACTGAGGCGAAACAGTGCGAGCTTGCCCGGCTCGCGGCTTGTTCTCGCTGCGACCCGGGGCCAGATTCCTGGTCGGTTCACTGTTTTCCTCAGAGGCAAAATACAGCGTTCATCGATCTGACTTAAACGATTCCGAACGCGGGGGCCGCGTTGAAATTGCCGCGGACAGTTTGCTCAAACTGTCCGTGCGGCCTTTCGGCGCTGCTGCACAACCGGCATCATCTAGGTTCGGCGGGGTTCTCCCGTGACTCAGCAAATTCCTATGTGGACAGCCATCCCTTGTTCTGCTGCCGCAGCGTACGCTTCCTTAAGGGTCGCAAAATGGTGGCTCAAGAACTCATCCTCATCGTCAGGATATCTGAGATCAAGTTTGCGCCATCGTTTCCGTACAGCTTCGGACACTTTTTTGAATGGAAGTTTCGTCAGTTCTTTCGCGATACGAGCAGCTAAGGAAGGCGAGACGAAACCGTCGTTCATCCCTGTGTCATTTTCCTGGAAGTTGCCATACGGACAGAATTCTCCTTCGATGGCAAATCTTAGCGGATCTCCCCAAAGGATGAACACCTCGTGGAACTCTGAGAATGCTTTATCGATGTCATAGCGTCTGCCTTCCAGGGAAACATCAGCATTTTGCGGATCTTTGACCATTGCGGAGTACGCCTTGGGTGAAATCAGGGTGAGTGACGCCCGCATTCCCATAAGCGCGGCACTCCGCTTGTAAATCCGCCGAACGTTCAACGTTCAGGATAGATTCCTGTTGGACTGAACCGCGGGCCCCGCAGCCAGATGTCTATGGAGATACGATGGGCCAGCAGCTTGCCTGCGTGCCGGCATGGATGCAGTGTAGCGGTGCGGCGCGGTGGCTGGCAAGCGTTTTTTCGCTACGGCATGCGCTTTTCCCATGCGAAGCCGGCGAACCGACGCACCCAGGCTTTATATGGGGGAAGGGACCAGAGCAATCCCGTGGTCCTGCTTGCCGCAATCGTCTGCGAACCATGGATCCTTACAAGCGCTAGCATACCGGTCCTGCTTTGCACCGCGAAGACGCGAAGAGCGCCAAGAAATTCAAGATAATGCAAGGCGGCGGCATTTCTTTCTTGGCGCTCTTCGCGGCTTGGCCACGCTGTTTCTCTGCGGAGCAAGCCGTGCTCAAGCACAACGGCGAGAAGCCCCGTGGAACGGGGCTCCACATGAAACTTGCGCGCCGCCTTACCCGCCGTGAACGGCGGGCCTGGACCGCTTCGCGGCAAGCCCCGTGGAACGGGGCTGAAAACGCGCAGCGACCGACGCGTGGGACAGAAGCCAGTTCATTGAATACGCGCCGACGATCGGTTAGAGTTACGATGGAGAAGGGGACCGGAGCCCTTGCTAGGCCCGCGGTCTTGCCTGAGGCGCGCGAAGCCGCGCCGAACCGGATAACCAGCGAGGCCAGCCATGCGGTCCGTGCCGATCTCGAAGCGGTTCATCTCAGTCGTGGCACTACTGCTTGGCGCGGGTGTCAGCTGCGCCGACGAACTGCAGCCCACGCCGGAGCAGGCGCGGTTCTTCGAGACGCAGGTGCGGCCGGTGCTGGCGAACCAGTGTTATCGGTGTCACGGGCCGAAGAAGCAGCGCGGCGAGCTGCGGCTGGATTCGCGGGCGGCCATCCTGAAGGGAGGCAGTCTCGGTCCGGCCGTCGTGGCCGGCAACCCGGCCGACAGCCGGCTCATCAAGGCCATTCATTACCAGGGCGACCTGGAGATGCCGCCGGACAAGAAGCTCGGCAAGCGCGAGATTGCCGCCCTCACCGAGTGGGTGAAGCAGGGCCTGCCCTGGCCGGGCAGCGGCAAGGTCGACAGCGCGACACCCCGATCCGGGAAGAAGATCACCGACGAGGACCGGCAGTTCTGGTCGTTCCGGCCGATCAGGCGGCCGGCGCTGCCGATGGTTGACGGCGTGCGGCCGAGCCAGCCGATCGATGCCTTCGTCCTGCACAAGCTGCGTGACAAGGGGCTGACGCTGTCGCCGCCCGCGTCGCGGCGCGAGCTGGTCCGGCGCGTCTACTTTGACCTGATCGGCCTGCCGCCGGCGCCGGAGGAGGTCGATGCCTACGTCACCGACAGCCGGCCGGATGCCTACGAGCGTCTCATCGACCGGCTGCTGGCCATGCCGCAGTATGGCGAGCGCTGGGGCCGGCACTGGCTCGACGTCGTGCGCTTCGGGCAGACCAACGGCTACGAGCGCGACGACGAGAAGCCGCACTCGTGGCGCTATCGCGATTACGTCATCCGCGCCTTCAACGAGGCCAGGCCGTTCGACCGCTTCATTCGCGAGAACCTGGCCGGCGACGAGATCGACCATGTCACCGACGACACGCTGACGGCGACGGCGTTCTACCGGCTCGGCGTCTGGGACGACGAGCCGGACGACGCCCGCCAGGCCCAGTTCGACGAGCTGGACGACATGCTGTCCACGACCAGCTCGGCATTTCTGGGTCTCACGCTTGGCTGCGCCCGCTGCCATGATCACAAGTTCGATCCGATCGAGCAGGAAGACTATTACGGGATGCTGGCGTTCCTGCGGAACATCCGGCCGTATGCCAAGCCGGACCAGAACTCGGACAAGGTGATGTTTGCGCGGCTGAAGGGGGGCGGGCAGACGCTGGCGGTGCACGAGTTCGGGCCGAAGGCTGCGCCGACGCAGGTGCTGGTGCGCGGCAGCGCGGCGACGCCGGGCAAGGAAGTCGTGCCGCGCTTCGTGCAGGTGCTGTGTGCGTCGGCGGAAGCTGCGGAGCCGCGCCTGCCGACTGCCGCCCGGGACGCGAAGTCGACGGGCCGGCGCCGGCTGCTAGCCGACTGGATCGCCAGCCCGGCCAATCCGCTGACGGCGCGCGTGCTGGTCAACCGGCTGTGGCATCATCACTTCGGCCGCGGCATCGTGGCCACGCCCAGCGATTTCGGCAAGACCGGACTGCCCCCCTCGCACCCCGAGCTGCTCGACTGGCTGGCGAGCGAGTTCATCGCCGGCGGCTGGCGCATCAAGCCGCTGCACCGGCGGATCCTGCTTTCCGAGACGTACCGGCAATCGTCGCGCGCCGGCGACGAGCGGGCGATGCGCGTCGATCCGGGCAACGCGCTGCTCTGGCGGCAGAATCTGCGGCGGCTGGAGGCCGAGGCCATTCGCGATGCGATCCTCGCCGTCAGCGGCGAGCTCAACCTGGCGATGGGGGGTCGCGGCTTTTTCCCGA
Organism: Planctomycetota bacterium; assembly: GCA_016873095.1. Lineage (GTDB taxonomy): Bacteria > Planctomycetota > Planctomycetia > Gemmatales > Gemmataceae > VGYC01. The sequence continues at coordinate 3,403 of VGYC01000115.1, forward strand.
CCTTGCCCAGGGAGGTGCTGGCCACGCAATCGAAGCCGGGCAACGGCTGGGGCCACTCGCCGCCGCGCGAGCAGGCCCGCCGCAGCGTCTACATCTTCGTCAAGCGCACGCTGGGCGTGCCGTTTCTGGAGAGCTTCGACGTTGCCAGCCCGGACACATCCACGCCGTCGCGGGCCGTGACCACCATCGCGCCGCAGGCGTTGATCCTGCTCAACAGCCAGTTCATGGAGGAGCAGTCGCTGGCCTGCGCGGAGCGGCTGCTGCGCGAGACGGGGACCGAGCCGGAGGGCAATGTGGCACGCATGTTCCGCCTCGCCCTGGGCCGGCAACCCACGCCGCGCGAGCTCGAGATCGCCGCCGGTTTCGTCCGCCGCGAACGCGCCGGCGACCGTCGCCTGGCACTGGCCCGGCTGTGCAAGATCGTTCTGAATCTCAACGAGATGATCTATATCGATTGAGGCATCTGCTGGAGGCCACGGGACGATCTGGCGTGCAGTCTGGTGCCGCAGTAGAATTGCTGCGACTACCGATAGGTGGGTAAGACCGTATCATGGTTTCCTTGCGGATCGGCGTGGGCGTTCTGAGCCCGCGTCGTGGTTGGCTTACGACATTGCTTGGAATCCGACGCCGGGCCGACGCCATGCGTCTCCGACGCACGCTTGGGACAGGCGCTCCACCATGTCAAAGATGCCATGATGATCATCAGAATGACGAAATGGACCTTGTGCTGAGCGACGGCGAGCGCCACCCCGGAGGAGCCCATGAGCCAGGTGAAGACCCTGCATCCCAGCGAGGTTCAGCTGCGCGACTATGTCGCCGGTAAGCTGTCGGCCCGAGATCGCGCGACGGTGGAAAGCCATTTGCTTGCTTGCGACCAATGCTCTGAATGGATGAACGCCCAAAGAGCGCCTGTCGAGAGAACGTCGGCCGGCGACAGTCGCCGGGTTGTGAACCTCCCCGATCAAGCGACGCTGCCGCCGGCGGAGAAGGCATCGCCGTCGTCGGCCGATCCTGCCGCCGCCTTCGCCGGCCATCCGCGCTATCGAATCCTTGAACCGCTCGGCCAGGGCGGCATGGGCACGGTATACAAGGCCGAGCATCTGCGCATGGAGCGGACGGTCGCGCTCAAGATCATCAACGCCAGTTTGGTGCAAGGGGCCACGGCCGTCGAGCGCTTTCACCGCGAGGTGAAGGCAGCCGCCAGGCTCAATCATCCGAACATCGTCACGGCCTACGATGCCGACCAGGTCGCCGACACGCACTTCCTGGTCATGGAGCACGTCAACGGCCTGAGCCTGTCGAAGTACCTGGAGAAGAAGGGCCGATTGAGCGTGGCGCATGCATGCGAGTTTGTCCGCCAGGCGGCACTCGGCTTGCAGCACGCGCACGAGAAAGGCATGGTGCATCGCGACATCAAGCCAGCCAATCTGATGCTCACTCCCAAGGGACAAATCAAGATCCTCGACTTCGGCCTGGCGCGGCTGAGCCTGGACAAGCAGCGCGTCGGAGGCAACCTCACGCAGGAAGGCAGCGTGATGGGCACGCCGGATTACATCGCCCCCGAGCAGGCCACGGATGCCAGCAAGGCCGACATCCGCGCCGACATTTACAGCCTGGGTTGCACGTTGTACGCGCTGCTGGCCGGCCGGCCGCCGTTTGCCGAGGGCACGCACCTCCAGCGCATCCTGGCCCACCTGGATCAGGCGCCGAAGCCGATCCGCGAGATTCGCGAAGATGTCCCGGAGGCGCTCGCGGCGGTGCTTCACAAGATGCTGGCCAAGAAGCCGGACGATCGTTTTGCAACGCCCTCTGCAGTCGCCAAGGCGCTGGAGCCGTTCAGCGGACTGACGACGGAGAAGCCTCGCGTGACGACCGAAACGACGCAGACGGTGCCGGTTCCCGTCGCGATTCCCCAGGCGACGAAATCGGCAGCAACGAAATCGGCAGCAACGAAACCGGTGCTCGCGAAATCGCCGACCAAGACGCCATGGCATCGCCGGCCGCGCGTGCTGCTTGGCGCCGCGGCGGCACTGCTTGCTGTTATCCTTCTCGCCGTGACGATTCGCGTGCTGACTCCGGACGGCGGCATCCTGATAATCGAGACGGATGATCCTGACGTCGAAGTTCACGTCAAGGAAGGCGGTAAGCTGGTGACCATACTCGACAAGCAAACCGGCCACAAGGCGACGCTGCGCAACGGCGAGTATGAGCTGGAACTGGGACCGGGGACGAAGGGGCTAAAACTCAAGACGAATCGGTTTGCGCTGTCGCGCGAGAACAGGCGCGAAGTGGTTCGCGTCGGGCGGGAGGACGCGAAGATTGTCCATAAGGAAAAGTCCGAGAAGGACAAGAAACCGTCCCCAGAAGAACCGACGCCGCCCACAGACGACTTCGTTGCCCTGTTCAACGGCAAGGACCTGAAAGCGTGGAAGGCTCACTACGATCCGAACAACGATCGGCGACTCTGGTCGGTCGAGAACGGGCTCATCACAAGTGATGGCAAGACCGCTGCGGCGCTCCTGTACACCGGTGCCAGTTATCTCGATTTTCATCTGCGAGTTGAGGTCAAGTCGCTAGGGGCTTCCGCCAGCCTTTTTCGCCATGCCGACTACGCCTATCGCTCGAACATTCCAGGCAGCGGCCTGATGATCTTGCCTGGCAATTTCCTTGGCAAGCTGGCGATGCTTACGGCCCCAGACGCCAAAGTTGACATAAAGCGCGAGGAGTGGTCCGTTCAGGAGATCTTTGTGAGGGGGAATCAGATTACGGTGAAAGTGAACGGGCAGCAGGTCCTCGATTACACGGATATGGAAAGGGTGCCCCGCGCTGGAACGGTGGGTCTGTACGTACATGGTCAGGGTCGTTCCAAGTTGTGGGTTCGCAAGTTTGAGATCAAACCACTGAAATCGGGGGCGCAGAGTCGAGAAAAGTTCACCAACTCGCTGGGCATGGAGTTCGCGCTCGTCCCCAAGGGCAAGGCCTGGCTGGGCGGAGGCGGCGGCAAGCCGGGGGACAAGCAAGTCGAGTTCAAGGAGGATTTCTACCTGGGCGTCTACGAGGTGACTCAGGACGAGTGGCAGAAGGTCATGGGCAACAATCCCAGCGAGTTTGTAGCCGTGAAGGGAATCGCGAAGGAAGAGCAGCTACGGTTTCCCGTCGAGGGCGTGTCCTGGGAGGGAGCGCAGCACGTCGTCAAGCTAGTCAATGAAAAAGTCAAGGATCCAGGCTGGGTATATCGCTTGCCGAAGGAGGATGAATGGGAATACGCCTGCCGGGGCGGACCGATCGACAAGACCGACAGCGGCGCTGACTTCTATCTGGAGAAGCCGGTGAAGGAACTGACCACCAAGCAAGCCAACGTGGAGGACGGCAAGCGTCTCAAGCGAACTTGCAAGGTTGGCACGTACCCGCCCAATCGGCTGGGTTTGCATGACATGCATGGCAATGTCTGGGAATGGTGCGAGGATGTTTACGAGAAACCCGAGAATCCCAAAGAACCACATCGCGTCATCCGTGGCGGCTGTTGGCTCAGCGATTCTGGTTACGCCCGCGCATCGTTCCGCGGATGGGCACCTTCGACGAACCGGCTGCGGAATAATATTAACGGCTTGCGGCTGGCTCGGGTTCGCGCAGGCAGTTCGAAGACGGACATCAAGAAAGTCGCCATCCCTGAGCAAACCAAGAAACCGCGCAGCTGTATCCTCCTGTGGATGGGTGGCGGACCCAGCCAGATCGACACGTTCGATCCTAAACCGAGTGTTCCCGAAGGCGGCAGCATCAAGGCCATCGACACCAGTGTGCCGGGCATCCAGATTGCCGAGACACTGCCGCTGCTCGCCAAGCAAATGCAACATCTGGCGATCATGCGCACGGTCACTCATGATCAAACAGACCATCTCGCCGGGACTTACCTGATGCGCACCGGACGCCGCGTGGAAGCAAAGGTGGATCATCCGTCCTGGCTGTCGCTGGCATGCAAGGAACTAAGAAAGAATGCTGCGAACCTGCCGAGTTACATCTCACTGAGCCCACCGTCGAAGCACTTTCCGGTCAAGCAGACGGGTTATTTGGGGGAAGCGTATGGGCCACTACAGATTCTTGAGGGCAAGCTGCCAACGCCGCAAGAATTCAACCAGCCAGACCAGGGGCTGGCCGCGTTGCAGAGACGATTCTTGATCCCCGCATTTGCGGCTGCCAACGAGCCGAAGAATCGCATTGACGCCTATGGCCCATCGCCGTTTGGCAAGAACTGCTACCTGGCGCGCCGGCTCATCGAAATCGGCGTTCCGGTGGTCGAACTGAGCCTGGGCGGTTGGGACACCCATCTGAAAAACGAAGAGGGCACCCGTCGCAACTGCGCCATTCTCGATCCAGCCATGTCGTCGTTGATCGCGGACCTGGCGGAGCGGAAACTGCTGGACACGACACTGGTGGTCTGGATGGGCGAGTTTGGGCGCACGCCAGGGATCAACGGCAACGCAGGCCGCGATCATTGGCCGCGAGGTTTCAGCGTCGTCATGGCTGGTTGCGGCATCAAGGGCGGTCAGGTCATCGGCAAGACAAGTCCAGACGGCAGGAACGTCATGGAACGCCCCGTCACTCCGGCGGAGCTGCTCGCGACCATCGTCCACGCGCTGGGCATCGACCGCAACATCGAGAACCGCAGCAATCTCGGCACGCCGATAACCATTGTGCCGCGCGACGCGCAGCCGGTGCTGGAACTGTTCCGCGATCCGGCGCCGATCAAGCAAGTAAAGAAGGATCGTTTCACCAACTCTCTCGCCATGGAGTTCGCCCTCGTCCCCAAGGGCAAGGCCTGGCTGGGCGGCGGCGGCGGCAAGCCGGGGGACAAGCAAGTCGAGTTCAAGGAGGATTTCTACCTGGGCGTTTACGAAGTCACGCAGGAGGAGTGGCAGAAAGTGACAGGGGCCAACCCGAGCTACTTCTCAAAACCCGGCGCCGGTCCGTTGCAAGATTTGGCCGCGGACGAGATCAAGCGGCTGCCCGTGGAGATGGTTAGTTGGGAGGATACTCCTCGCCAAGCTCAACAAGCAAGTGCACGACGCGGGCTGGACCTACCGATTGCCCACATCGGACGAATGGGAATATGCGTGTCGTGGAGGCTCATCCACCAGGCCGAACAGTTCGTTTCATTTTTACCACGACAAGCCCACTAACAAGCTGTCGCCCACGGAGGCCAACATTTTCGAGGGGGGCAAGGGCTTGAAACGCACCGCCAAGGTCGGCTCCTACAAGCCGAACGTGCTGGGACTGCATGACATGCACGGCAATGTCTGGGAGTGGTGCGATGATCAGGAGAAAGATCCGGCCGGGGCCATACTGCGCGTCGGTCGGAGCGGCTGCTGGAATGATCCATCCATGCGCTGCACGGCAACAACGTCATTCGCATCGCCGCCATCGCGGAATCATTTTGTGGGTCTGCGCGTGGCCCGCGTTCGCGCCGGCAAGCCGCCGTCATGATCGCGTTGATTGCAGCCGTTCGAGTTCCGTGACCAGGTCCTTGGCGGTGGCGAAACGTTCGGCTGGGTTCTTGGCGAGCGTGCGCAGCACCAGGGCGTCCAGGGCGGTGGGGATGGCAGGTTGATACTGACTGGGGCGGTCCGGCTGGGCCTGTCGAATCTTTTGCGCCACTTCGACCAGGCTGCCGCCCTGGAAAAGCACACGGCCTGTGAGCATCTGGTGCAGGGTGGCGCCCAGGCTGTAGATGTCGGCCCGGCCATCGATTGCGGCATGCGTTTGCGTGCGTTCCGGGGCCATGTAGTAGACGTTGCCGACCAGCTCGCCGGAGGCAGTCACATCCTGGCTTTCGCCGCCGTCGAGCGCCTTGGCGAGGGTGACGTCGCCAAGCTTGACCGTCCAGTCCTGCCGGCGAATCAAGATATTCTGCGGCAAGACATTGCGATGAATCAGGCCGCGGTCGTGCAGGTAGGCCAGCCCGCGCGCCAGTTGCACGATGACATTGACGCACTGCTTCCAGTCCATGTACTTGCCGCGCTGCTCGTGAAGCTCATCGGCAAGGCTGACGCCGTCGACCAGTTCCATGGCCGCCCAGCAATGCGGCCTGGTCACGCCGGCGGCATGGATGGCGACCAGGTTGGGATGCGACAGCGAACGAGCGGCCTTCATGCCGCGGACGAAGCGGAGCACTGCCTTGGCATCGCGGCCGAACTCTGCCGTCAACACCTTGAGCGCCACCGCCTTCTGGTCCTTCAGGTCGCGCGCCTGAAACACCATGCCAATGGTGCCCGCACCCAGCACGCGCATGACGTGGTAGCTGCCGAGCGTCTGCCCGACCAGCGCCTCCAGAGCCTTGAGCGGCTTGGGCAACACCCGGCCGCCGCCACGATTGGCAAAGACCATTTCCCGCGCCGGCGCTGCAGCCTCGACACGCGCTGCAGCCTCGACACGCGCTGCCGCGGGGGCAACCGCAGGCTGCACATTTGCCGCCGCCTTCACAGGCACGGCTACGGGAATCGCTTGCGGCGCTGAGGGGGAGGCGGCAGGCGGAGGCAGGGTCGTGTCATCAGCGCGGTCGCACTCGAACCGCAGTTCTGTCTCGCCCACGCGAATCACGTCGCCATGCCGCAGGACTTGCCGTGTGATGCGCTGCCGGTTGACATAGGTTCCGGCCGAGCTCTGCGCATCCTGGGCGAGCACTCGATGGTCTTCGCAACAGATCTCGCAGTGGGCACGCGACACGTGCGGATCGGTTAGCTGCGTCTGCGAGGTCCGTCCGCGGCCGATGACGATGGTCCCTTCCTGCAAGGTGAATTCCCGGCCCTTATCCGGCCCCGCCACGACCACCAGCTTGGACGACATGTGCGACTCCAATGATTCGATTTCCAGACGCCATTCTCGCCGGGCACGGACGCTGCGTCAAGAATCCTTTGGCTCCTTTGGCCCGCGGTTGGACCGCCAGCTACGCCTCTCATCCGAGATCACTTCACGCTTCTGGTGTGCGCACCAGCGGTCCTGCTTGCAGTAGCATGCCGATGTGCGTGAAGGCCAACCCGAAATGCAGGGGGTCAGACCGGTCAGACCCAATCTTCCGCTTTTCTGTTTGTTCGCTACTTCGGCCGACGCCTCGGGATGTCGTGGCGTGGTGACAGGAACCTTGCGGGATGCAAGAACCAGTAAAACCACGGATGGCACGGATGGCACGGATAGTTGGCCGCGTGGTGGATGGGCCGGAATTCGGGAGGGCGAGGCTCCTGCCGAGCCGTGAACGCGCTTGGTTCTTGTCGCTCCACGGCTCGGCAGGAGCCTCGCCCTCCCACCGCCGACCGCCGGTCGGGATGTCGCGGCGTGGTGACAGGCATGCTCACGCAGAGCCGTGAGCATGGCACGCGGGACGTGGACTGGTCATACGTTGTAATCCGTGGGATGGTTCCGGATGCCGGTCGCATGCGTCCAGCGCCCCTTGCCGCGACTGCACGCTTTTGTGGCGGCTACTTTCGGGGTTGGTGTGTAACTGATTCATTAACAATGAGTTGCGCCGAAGCGGCTGTCTGCCGCGCTGGGTGGCAGAGGCGTGGATTCGTCCTGCGCAGGATGTGCCGAGGGGGTATGTGTCGTTATCTGGACGAATCCTGGACGAATCATCTGGACGGATAGGTCGGCGAAAACCTGTCTTGTCCGTCGTGAAGCGGAGCGTTACTGGACGGTGACGAGCGCCTCGCTGACGGGTCCCTGCGGCTGGCCGTCCACCTCGATCTCGGCGGTGAGCAGGCGGCGGATGCCGTCGGCGCGAGCCGGTGCGCGCGTCGGCAAGAGCAACTCGCCGCGGGCGCCGGCCTCGAGCGAGATGGTGGCGAACGCGGGCGATGTCTGCCAGCCGGCGGGCGGCAGCAAGCGGGCGCGATAGGTTGCCGGCCGTTCCAGGTTGTTACGCAGCAGCAGCCGATAGGCGATGTCTTGCCCCGGCTTGACCACGGCGACATAGGGCAGCAACCGGGCCCAGAACAGGTCGATGTAATGGTCGGCCGGTTCGTCCACGAGGGCGCGGAAGGCGCGTTCCTTGCGGGCGATGAAGTCGCAGTAGACGTCGAGGTCCTTCTTGAAGCAGGGGAGCACGTCGCGATGGCCGGGGCAGATCAGCTCCGGGGCAATGCGGCGCATGACCTCGGCGCAGCGGCGGTGCATGGCGAGCTGGAAGCTGTTGCGCAGCACGGTCGTCTGGTAGGGGAGCATCTCCATCTTGCCGCCGGCGACGACCTCGGCCACGAAGTAGTTGTCGCCGGTGAAGGCGACCTTGCGGCCGTCGATCGTGGCCGCGTAGACCGAATGAAACTCCGTTTGCCCCGGCGCGAAGTGGATCTCGAAGTCGTACTCCTCCCAGCGGAAGCGTTCGCCGTCGTTGAGCCAGCGGTCGATGCGGATCGGCCTGGGGAAGGTGCAGGGGGTGCTGGTCCAGGCCGCCGGGTCGGCCAACACCTGCCCGACCTCCGTGAGCGCCCAGCATTGCGTGCCGTGGTGTCGCTGCAGGAAGGGAATGCCGCAGGTGTGGTCGTCGTGGATATGCGTGGGGATGACCAGATCGAAGCTGGTGACGCCGTAGTCGTCGCGCAACTCGTCGAGATGGTGCTCGACGAAGCGCATCGACTCGAGGCCGTCGTGGTCCGGGCCGATGTGCATGTGCGGCCAGAAGGCGTGGCCATAGTCCACGAACAGCGCCTTGCCGCTGTCGCTGAGGACGACATAGAAGTTGGAGCAGGTCCAGACGCCGCCCCAGAGCAGGTGGCGGGACAGCGGCACGAAGCGCGGTTCCGGGAGGAAGATTGTCTCCGGGACGCTGTCCCGGCCGGCGATGCGCATGCCGCGCCCGAGGCGGACGCACTCCATGAGGCGAAGTTGCAAGCGGTCGATGTCGCCGGCCACATCGCTGATGGCTTGCCCATGCGACGGCAACGCCAGCGCCACGCCCTTCTTGCGGAGCGCCTGGATGGATTGCAGGGTGAACAGCACGCCCTCCATCGAGCCGTAGGTGTATTCCATGGCGTGGAGCTGATAGAGCTTGCCGCCGGCGGCGAACAGGTCGCCTGTGAAGGCGACGCGGCGGCCGTCGATGGTGGCGATCAGGGCGCTGGAGCCGAGCGTGTGCCCCTTGGCCGGCAGGATCTCGAAGACGTGCCCGCGCCAGGTGAAGGTTTCATAGTCCTCGAGCACAGCATCGACGGGGATGTTGTCGCCGATGGCGAAGAACGTGTTGCGGTCGTTGTAGTTGTCGAAGGTGCGGCGCGTGCGCCAGAACAGCTCGGCCTGGTCGAAGAGGTGCTTCTCGTATTCGGGGACGGCGACCCTGGCCCCGTGCTCGCGCAGCCGCGGCGTTCCCCAGCACTGGTCGCGATGATGATGGGTGTGCAGCACCCACTCGACGCGCTTGACGCCGATGGCCGCGAGATGCTCCAGCACAGCCCCGGAGCCGGCATCGATCAGCAGGGCGGCGTCGCCGTCCACGATGATGTAGACGTTGCACGTGTCGGCAAACCGGTAGAGGTGCTCGGAGAGACGGGTGAGGGGACTTACCTGGTTCGGCATGGGTCAATCTCGTGCCAGTGGCCAATGTCTTCGAGGAGATTCTCATGCACATTCTACGAAGGCGCTTGCGTGCGGCCCGAGCGACATCCGCGACCTGCCTTGTCCTTTCTTGTCGCGCCTCTTGACTTTAGAGCGACAGCGGCTTAGCGTCATCAGTACACAAGGAGATTGCCATGCAACGGAAAGTGCGCTGCCTGCTCATCTATCCGCGGTTTTCCGAGTACAGCTTCTGGAACTTCTCCTTCGTGGCCCGCATCCGCGGCTGCCGTTACAACATGCCGCCGCTCGGCTTGCTGACGGTGGCGGCGCTGCTTCCCGCCAACTGGGAGTTTCGCCTCGCCGACCTCAACACCTGCGATCTCAACCCGGCCGATGTTGACTGGGCCGATGTCGTCTTCACCGGCGGCATGATCACGCAACGGCTCGAGGTGCTGCGTCTCATCAAGATGGTGCACGAGCACAACAAGCCGGTCGTCGTCGGCGGTCCGGACTGCACTTCCGTGCCCGGCTGGTATCACGAGGCTGATTTCCTGGTGCTCGACGAGGCGGAGATCACGCTGCCGGACTTCATCAAGGCCTGGGAGGCCGGTGAGAAGTCGGGGCGGTTCGAGGCGCACGGCAGGAAGCCGGACGTCACGCAATCGCCGATCCCGCGCTTCGACCTGGCCCGCTTCAGCAACTACCTGTACATCGGCATCCAGTGCTCGCGCGGCTGTCCGTACACGTGCGAGTTCTGCGACATCATCGAGCTGTACGGTCGGGTGCCGCGCTTCAAGACGCCGGACCAGATCATCGTCGAGCTGAACACGCTGTACGAGGCCGGCTATCGCGGGCACGTCGATTTCGTGGACGACAACTTCATCGGCAACAAGAAGGCCGCCAAGGAACTGCTGACGCGGATCATCGCCTGGCAGGACGAGCGCAACTGGCCGTTCTTCTTCTCGACCGAGGCGACCATCACGCTGGCGTCCGATCCGGTGATGCTCGACCTGATGAAGCGGGCGGACTTCCGCGGCATCTTCGTGGGCATCGAGACGCCGGACCCGGCCATCCTGCGGCAGACGCAGAAGAAGCAGAACACGCTCAAGCCCATCGCCGACAGCATCCGCAAGATCAACGAATCGGGCATGCTGGTGCTGGCCGGCTTCATCCTGGGCTTCGACGAGGAGAAACCAGGAGCAGGCGAGGCGCTGGTGGCCTGCGTCGAGGAGACGCGCATCGGCGTGGCCATGACGGGGTTGCTGGCGTCGCTGCCCAACACGCAGCTGGAACGACGGCTGGCGCGCGAGGGGCGGGCGCTGATGCGTCCCGAATCCGGTCCCGGCATGCGGCCCGAGGAGCTTGACCAGATGACGGCGGGCCTCAACTTCGTCACGCGCCGGCCGCGCATCGAGATCTTGAAGGAGTACAGCAACGCTCTCAAGCGCATCTATTCGCCGAAATCGTTCTTCGAGCGCGTGCGTGGCTTTCTGCAGTGGTACAAGGGCTATCCGCACGGCATGCAGTCCGCCGGCAGCATCTCGTCCATGCTCATCGGCCTTTTGAACATCAACATGCGCTACCTGGTCCGCCCGCGGCTGTGGCCGCAATACCTGCGGACCATGTTCGCCGGCCTGCGGCACTCCGGCATCGGCTTCGCCCGCGCCGCGCAGATGTCCGCCTTCTTCCTGCACCTGGAACGGCAGACCGCCCATGTCGTGAAGTTGATCGATCAGCAGATCGCTGAGCTGGACGCCAACGGCGAGGAAGGCTACCTGCGCCGGCGCAACTTCGCCGTCCAGCCCGCGACGATGCTCACCCCCGGCAAGGCGCCGGTTCCGCTGGCGCTGACGCCGGCGCATGAGCTGACTCCCGTTGGGAGCTGAGGAGTTGCTGGCGAGCGTGGGCCTCAAGGGGGCTCACGCCGCCCGCTCCCCGTGATCGCACTGTCAAATATCAGTCCAACCCGATACCTTGAAATCATGGGGAATGACGGAAACCGAATCAGGCATCCGATCATTGACCGGCGCACGTTTCTGGTTGCGTCCGGGCTGGGGGTGTCCGGCTTTCAGTTTGGATCGCCCGCGCCGGCGACGGGACGGGGAACCGCGGCGCCGGCGCGCAAGCCGGCCCGATCGACCATCCTGTTCTTCCTGTGCGGCGGGGCATCGCACATCGACACCTGGGATATGAAGCCGGATGCGCCCACGGAATATCGTGGTCCGTTTCGGCCGATCGCGACCTCCGCTCCCGGTATCCGGCTGTGCGAGCATTTACCGCTCCTGGCACGGCAGGCTCATCATCTGGCGGTCGTCAACTCGGTGCGGGGTACGGTCAACACCAACGACCATCATGCCGGCTATTACCACAATTTGACCGGGCATGTGCCTGATCAAAGCTTTCGCACGCTGGGCAACAATCGCACGCCATTTCCGGACGACTGGCCATTCATGGGCTGTGTGGTGGCGTCACGTCGGCCGGCCCATGCTTATTTACCCAATGCGATCACGCTGCCGCACAAGCCGAGCAAGGCGCCGTATACCCGGCCGGGGCAGTTTGCCGCCCGGCTCGGCGTCGAATTTGATCCGCTGTATGTCGATGGCAGCCTGGAACGGCCGCTGGAATTTCGCGTGCCGTCGCTGACGCTGCAGGCCGGCGTGAACCGGCCGCGTCTGAGCGACCGCCGCGGCCTGCTCGATACTCTTGACGAGGCCCGGCGCAACTTCGACCGTGTTGCCGGAGTCCGCACGTTCTCGCGTCAGCAACAGCGGGCCTTTTCTCTCCTGGCCGCGTCGCAGACCACGGCGGCCTTCGACGTGGCACGCGAACCTCTGCCGGTCCGCGAGCGCTACGGGCCGACGATCAATGGCACGAGCTTGCTTCTGGCCCGCCGACTGGTGGAAGCCGGCGTCCCCTTCATCACCGTTTTCTGGAAAGAGAACGAGGCCATCGCCAGCCGCTGCTCCAGCGCGGGCGGCTGGGACACGCATGGCAACAACTTCAACTGCTTGAAGGATTATCTGCTTCCCGAGTTCGATCGCGGCTTTGCCGCGTTGGTGGCCGACCTGGCCGAGCGCGGCCTGCTGGACGAGACGGTGCTGCTGGTGACCAGCGAGATGGGCCGCACGCCGCGCATCGGCGACCCGCGCTCCGGCGGCGTGAGCGGCGCCGGCCGCGACCACTGGACCCATTGCCTCACCGATTTGCTGGCCGGCGGCGGCATCCGCGGCGGCCAGACCTACGGCGCCAGCGACCGCCTCGCCGAATACCCGCACGAACGCATCGTCACTCCAGCCGACATCACCAAGACTATCTATCACGCCATGGGCATCCATGACCTGATCGCGACCGACCGCGAAGGCCGGCCATACGACCTGCTCGCAGAGGGCGAACCGCTCCGGGCACTGTTCGGCTAGCCTCCGCTCGCGGAAGCCCGGCATGCGGAGAAGTCCCGCTCGCCCGCGGAGAGACATCATGGGTTCATCACGCCGCTTCCTGACCAATCCAGGCGAGTTTCGGGATGTCAGTCGCGGCAATCCGCGGCCGCATACGCTCAAGGGGGATGCGCTGGTCCGGGCGCGGTTGACGCGCGACACCTGGCGGCTGGAGATCGTCGCCGACGGCGGCGCCCAGATCGCCACGCCGCGGACCATGGCCAAGGACAACGCCCTCGATTTCGCGACGCTGGAGAAATTGGGGCAGACGCAGTCGCGCAAGTTTCTGAAGGCGATGCAGTGCCTCAACATCGCCCAGCCGTTGGGCCAGGGCCTGTGGGAAGGCGTGCCGCTTCGCGATGTGCTCAAGCTGGTGGGGCGGATCAACAACATTCGCCGTGTTTACTACCACGGCTTCCACAACAACGATCCCAAGCAACTCTTTCAGTCGTCGCTGAGTTACACGCAGGCGATGGAGGCGCCGCCGTGGGACCTCGGGCCGTTCCTTGCCTACAAGCTCAATGGCGGGCCGATCCCGCTGGAACGCGGCGGCCCTGTTCGCATGGTGGTGCCCTGGGCGCACGGCTTCAAGTCCATCAAGTGGCTGCAACGCATCACCATCACCAACGAGTTCCGGGCCAATGATACTTACGCCGCGGGCAACAACGATCCGGAGTCGTATCTCAAGACGGCGGCCTATGTCGATCCAGGCCCCGAGGTCTTCAAGACGCAGCCGATCGTCATCACCGGCACCGCGATGGTGGGCCTTTCAGGGCTCAAGCGCATCGAGTACTGGCTGAGGCCGGACGCCGGCAATCATGGCCAGCTGCCGGATGACGATCCGGGCTGGAGGACGGCCCGCTGGCAGTCGTGTGTGTTGCAGCCGCCGCCGAAGGACTGGGGCGGCACGCTCCCTGACGGCGTACTGCCGCGCGACGTCTGGGGTTTCGACCCCAAGACGGGCCGGCCGAAAGACTGGCCGATGCGCTATAGCTGGGCCATCTGGTCGGCGACGCTGCCGAAACTCCGACCCGGCGGTTACGAGTTCCGTGCCCGCACCATCGACCTCAACGACTTCGCTCAGCCGGAGCCTCGGCCTTATCCCAAATCTGGCCGCAACGAGATCCTGTGCCGGCAATTCACCGTCGCCGGGTAAGTGCGTCCTGTTGCGAAGAAATCAAGAAGAGCGCGTCATGAATGATATCGATCACAAGCAGTTCATGCGACGAGCGATAGCCTTGACCGCCAACGTGCCCCACTTGCCGTTCGGGGCCGTAATCGTGAACCGGCAAACCGCCACGATCGTGGCCGAAGGATGGAACAAGTCGTCGGTCAATCCGACATGGCACGGTGAGATCGACGCCATTAACCAGCTGATCTGTTCGAAAAAGAACATCGCCGGCAGCGACCTTGTGCTGTACACGACTGCTGAGCCCTGCCCGATGTGCCAGGGGGCCGTCCTGTGGAGCGGCATCGAGACGGTTGTGTTCGGTACGTCCATCCGTTTCTTGCAAGATCTTGGCTGGCGTCAGATTGACATACGGGCCGAGGAGGTCGTTCGTCGTGGCCCGGCCTGGAAATGCACGCTGATCGGAGGAGTGCTGGGAGACGAATGCAACGCACTCTTCCAGGCCGCGACACGCAATGGAACGGGCTGAGTGCAAGCGGCACGCCAGCACCGGCACCATCACGGAGTTTGGACCTTGTCGGGTTCAGGGAGGCTCAGCGCCTTTGCTACGGCTTCACGAATCCCCATTGGCCGGATCGAGAAAACATCGAGAGCGGCCTTGTCCCGGACCACGGTCGGATTCTTCAGTCCTTCGATCAGATGCCGACCAACCTCGAAGCTTGCGGGTGTCACCAGGGCGAGCCAGAGACTCGACAGGTAAGGAGTCAGCACCGGCACCGAAATCAGCCAGCGTCGCAGTCCTTGTTGACGGGCACATTCGCGGATCATGTTGCCGTAAGTCGTGACATCGCGGCAGCCGATCTCGAAGACTCGGCTTTCCCCCGGCGGCAGGTCCTTGGCCGCAAGCAAGTAGGCCAGCACGTCGTCCACGGCAATGGGCTGGGTAGGTGTCGAGAGCCACTTCGGGCAGAGCATCACCGGAAGTCTGTCGGTCAGCGACTTCACAAGATCGAAGGAAAGGCTGCCGCTTCCGATGACCAGTGACGCACGGAACTCGATGGTTTCCACGCCGGAATCGCGTAAGATCTTGCCCACCTCCTGGCGACTGCGAAGATGCGGCGAAAGGTCCGGATCCTGGTCGTCTCCCAAACCGCCCAGATAAATGATCCGCTGCACAGCGGCCTTTCTGGCAGCCTCGGCAAAGTTCATCGCCGCTTGGCGGTCGTCCTTCTCGAAATCCTTGGAGCCCGACATCAGATGGACGAGGTAGTATGCGGTCGTGACGCCTTGCATGGCCAGTCCGAGGGATGCCGGATCGAGAACATCGCCCGCAACCACCTCGGTGGACGGGGCCACGCGTGGTCGCAGCTTGTCCGGGGTGCGTGCCAGGCAACGAAGAACCGCGCCGCTTTTCTCGAGCAACGGAATCAGTCGTCCACCGACGTAGCCGGTTGCGCCGGCGAGCAACACCACTGGGCGTTGCCCGGATTGAGTCGGTACTGGATCGTTCGGCGTCATCGATCGTCGGATTCCTCATGGGCAATGGCTACATGCTCTCTCAGTGCGGCAAGGAGCATTTTACCGATCTGCGAAATGGGGGCACAGACGGTATTCAGGGCGGCAACCATTCACTCGGCTCCCCGCTGTCTAGCTTTCGGAAGCGTCAGCGATTGGTGGAGCGATGACCAGCGTTGCCCCGATCTTCAGGAGAGCGGCATTACCCCGAATGGTCAGGTCCGCGATGAAAGCAAACTGCTCCCGGCACTCGATCGGATAGGCGCGAATCAGGTAACGTGTGCCCCACGGGAGCTGGGCGGCAACGACGACGACCGGTCGGTCGAAGTGCAGGTAGGCGCTGCTGATGGCCACGTCCAGGAGCTTCCGCCTGACCGAGTCTCCATCGTGCATCGGTGCGACAAAGAACTGAGCCACGCATTGCATGTCGCGCTGTCCGCCATTCGAGTTATGGATCGCCGTGTCCCACATCTTGTTGTGAGGGACGGTGACCACGGTATCCCCTGGTGTAACAAGTTCGACGGCTCTCATGCCCACCGCCCGAACTTCTCCGTAATCGCCGCCGATCTTGACCCAGTCTCCGACCCGGTAAGGCCGCTCGTACACTAGCACCAGTCCAGCGATCAGGCTGCTCACGTAGTCCTTGAAAGCAAACCCGATGGCCACTCCGGCGGCGCCGAAGACGGCAATCAAGTTGGAAGCAGTCGGCCGGATCAGCTGCGGGACAATCTCGACGACGGCCACGACGATGATCACCAGGCGCAGCACTGGCACCCAGGGCAGTATGTAAAAACGATAGCGGCTCGGCAGACGCCGCGTCGTCCACCGGGCCAGGAAGCGGACACAGCCGACCGCCAGCCACGCGACGACGAACGTCAGGCCGATCCAGAAAAAGCTGATGTCGTTCCAGTCCCTGAAAAGGGAATCGCGGGCCTCGGACAGGTCGGGCATGGAATCCTCCTAGAAAGCGTCGATCAGCAACGATTCGGCCCGAACAAAGGCCCGCACACTCGTGTAACCAAGCGGAGCGACCTTCCAGACCCCTTCGTACTCGTCAGCCAGGCCGGCGTCTCGCAATGCGGCCAGCGTCGCGATGACGTCCGATGCAGGGCGGCACGACACGGGACAGGATCGACAACGGAAGTCCAGCGTGGAGCAGAAGAGTGTGCAGGATGATGGCTTCCCGGGTCGAAACACCGGCAGGGATCGACGGCAGAACAAGACTTTCCGGGGAAAGCACGCGAATCGGTGTCAGCGGGGCTCCAGACTTTCTGCCCTCCTGTATGTCTTCCGGTTTGCCCTCGCCAAGACACTTGCGCCACAGGGCCAGCGCCACGTCAGGGATGCCGCGCGACATGGCGGCAAGTTTCTGAAACAAATGGGCCCCCTTGTATGGTGGATCCTTGTCTTCCGCCCCGGAATTCGCGCTGCCGGCGCCCTCTTCAAGCTGTACCGGATAGACAACTTCACCGTTCCAGGCCGTCCGTACCAGGTATCGGCCCCGAGGGCGGGGGCGAAACCATGTCCACAATGCATCGCCATCCAACGATTCCAGAGCGATCGGCGTGCTGAAAACGGCATCGATCTTCACGGCCTTGCTCAGGTATGCCCAGGCCCAGCTGTCGCACCCAACTACGACGCGTCGCGGGGAGACCCAAAGCCACTCGGCCAGCTGACGCATCAGGTCCAGACCGTCGGAGTGTCGCAGGTAGAATCGTTCCAGTTCCGGGATGACCAGGACTCCCTCCTCGTCACGAGCAGCGGCCTGCCAATCGTCCGATGGCGGGTCGAACAACCGTTCCTGATCGGGCGGTAGCAGCAGCCGGGCGGAAACCTGCTGTCCCCAGCGGGCGACGATTTCCTGGACGCCACTTCCTGGAGGTCCAATCACTGCCTGCATCAATGAATCTGGATTCGCTTCATGAAGCCAGTGGTTCAAGTACGACTTCAAACTCGCTGCAGCGGCTTCGTAATGATGCTCCGGCAACACTTCGGTCAGTATCTCTGCTGCCAGAGGGGGGCACTCGGAATTCTCCTGGTCCACCGTGACCTGGGAGTTGCCTCGCCAAACACGCTTCCACAGGGCGCTTAGCCCGGTTTTCACTTTTTCGGAGGCTGGCTGCGCTGGAGTGTCGTAACCAGTGGCCGGGGCAAAGCGCCAGAGCGCACTGGCGTTATTCTCAGGCCTGTGGAGATCATGCGTGGTAGCCAAGCTGATTGCCGCTCCTCTCCAATCCCTCTACATTAACTCGCGCGCGACCGACATATCAAGGCAAGCCCTGCCAGCCGAGATGAAGAAGCGCCTCATCGGCACTACGCGGATGAGCTTCAGGAAAGGCTGGCCAACGTCATGACCGCCATTTTGGTTTATGCTATTGCCTTGCTCATGGACGTACTGATACCGGAAAGGTCGTCTTCGGACTGCTGGTTCAGAAATCCGGTCTGACGCGAGCGGACGAACTCTTCCACCTGACGGCACCGGTCATCACGGGTTCGATACTTGCACACTCCTCGACCGACATCCGCGTGGCCCGTTGGCTCCAAGCGAGCGCGCCCGATCCGTTGGCGGGGCTCACGAAGAACGCGGGCCGTCACCATGAATCGCTAGATTCGTGCCAGTTCCGATTCGCGATCGGAAGCGGTTGTCATCTTCCAGCATCGGCAATGGCACAGGCTGCGGTTAGAATGGTCAAGGAGCACATTACCATCGGGAAGTGTCGGCCCAGTAGCGGGCTTTTTGAGGGCATGCATGCTGTTGCTGAGGAAGCCATCCGCAGAAGCGGTTCGGCGGTACTTGACCGCCCAGCAACGGCTGGACTTCACCTACGCGCCAATTGGTGCGACGGCGACAACTCCGCCAGCCGGTTACGTCGTCGATCATACGCGAATCAGGCTCGGTGAAGGCGCGGCGGTCTTCACCTCGGCGCGAGCCGCGCTGGAGAATTGGCAGCAATTCGATCTGGGTTGGCTGGAAGCTTGGTTCCCGGACACGCCGATCAAGTCCGGCGCGGTCGTGGCGGTCCTGGCTCGCGCCGTCGGCCTTTGGTGGTTGAACGCTTGCCGGATCGTTTACGTCGTCGATGAGCCAGGCCCGATCACCAGGTTCGGCTTCGCCTACGGCACGCTGCCGGATCACGCAGGGAGCGGGGAAGAACGGTTTCTGCTCGAGTGGAACGCGGCCGACAACAGCGTGCATTACGACATCCTCGCCTTTTCGCGCCCACGACGATTCCTGTTTCGATTGGGCTACCCCGTGCTCCGCCGAAAACAGAAGCGATTCGGCCGGGAGTCGGCCGCGGCAATGCTGCTGGCCGTGACCAAGCGGACTTTCATGGCATGACCCGCCAGCGGCGGCATGGATCGGTGCCGTGTGCCCACGACTCCATCCGGGGTCGATCCGCCGCAGCCCCCCCCTTATTTGTGGCAGACACCGCGGTGAACCAGCTCACTGTGGCAAGTGTCTCTCCGCGCGGGGTTGCCGCCGAAATGCATAAGTGAGAGAATGTCCATCCCAGGGGCGACACGCAGTACGCCCGATGAAGAAGACGCCGAAGTGGCGGAATGGCAGACGCGCCGGACTCAAAATCCGGTTCACGCAAGTGAGTGTGGGTTCAAGTCCCACCTTCGGCACTCAAGCAGGACAAGGACTTACGGCGAAAGCCGTGAGTCCTTTGTCTTGGGTAATGGCGGGAAACCCCCTCAAAACCCCCTCAACTTTTTTCCGTCCTCGCCAGTCCGCAGGCATCCCCGCAGCCCCTTTCGTCCGCTCATTTCTTGTTCTCCTCATTCGGCTGAGCGTCCGCTTTCGTGGCTTCGCCGTTACTTCCCTTGCCGTGAATCCGCTCGAAAACGGCGTCGGCTGTCACCAGGGCCTCCTTGCGAATGTAGTGCTTCTTCATCGTCTCCCGGTTGCAGCCGTAGGCGAGTGCTGCCCGGTCCAGGTCGATGTCGGCATCCCAGGCCCTGGTCATGGCGGTGTCCCGAAAGTTGTGGGCGGTGAACGGAACGAAGCCTGGCTGCCCCTCGTTCTCTCGGCTGTACTTGGTGATTTCCTTTTGCAGCCAGCGTCTAAGCCGCCCTGGCCGAAACTCCTCGCATTGGGCGTACTTCTTCTTGCCCCGCTTCCGATAAAAAGCGTTCAACTGCTCCGAATAGCTCTCCCAGAGGAAGGTCGGCCCTTTCATCGCCTCAAGCTCTCGATAAATCGCTTCGGGCAACCGGGCATATTCCTGCTTACGGCTCTTGTTGAATTCGGAAGGAAACACGATGCGGCCATCGACCAGGCAAGTGGACGGCAGGGAACACATCTGCGTGATGCGACGACCCACCAGCCCCGTGACCTTGAAAAACAGGACCGGCAGCCGCCAGCCAGCCCACCGCTTCTCCAGCCAGGCGAAGAAGGCCCGCTCCTCTTCCGGTTCGATGTACCGAGGCTCTGGCTCATCGGCCTTGGGCTTCTCAACATCTTCCCAGGGATTCTGAGTAAGCAGCTTGCATTTGCCGATGAGCCACTTCGACCAGATGACGGACAGCTTGTTGATGTTGCCCCCGACGGTGTAGGGTGAATGGCCTTTTTCCATTCGCCTTGCTTTGAACAGTTTCGCCAGCATGGGCGTGATGTCTAGCGGGCAATCAGCCGTAGGCAAGACCTTACGCAGGATTCCGACCATCAGCGTGTAATCGTCAATCGTGCGTTGCCGCAGATTCTGGGCTTTCATTTCCCGAACCATGCTGACGATGGCGTCGTCCCAGGTGCATTTCTCAACCGGGGCCGGTGGAAGATACTCCTCCTTGATTAGCTGCACAGCGGTTGCCTCGGCCCGTTTCTGGCTGGAGTCTTGGGTGGACCTTTCGAGTCGTTGACCGTCTCGTCCCCGAAAGACCACGAAGTAGAAGGGTTCCTTCGCCCGAGTTTTCAATGAGAAGCGAACCCTTTTGCCATCGGGAAGGACGACAAATTGGGGTTTACGCTCCATCATGGCTTTTCTCCTCTGAGGAAGGCGTCCAGTTTTTCCTTCGTAAAGCGGTACTTCTTGTAGCCGGGCATGGGCCGAAGCTTCCTGCGTTCGACATGACCGTAAAGTGCCTTCACCGTCATGCCCAGGTAGTCGGCGGCTTGTTGGGCGTCCAGGTACGGAGACTCAACCTTCGGCCTGGGCGGCGGCTCCGGCTTCGTCTTGCCCTGCCAGTT
>VGYC01000116.1 GCA_016873095.1 Planctomycetota bacterium
TGTCCGGCTTCTTCAAATCTGCAATCTGCAATCTCAAATCTGCAATCGCGGCCGCCAGCGTCACGCCATCGATGAACTGCATCGCATAGAAGTGCGTGCCGCGCTCGCAGCCGACGTAGTGCACCGGGACCATGTTGGTGTGATGCAGCTGGGCGGCGGCCTGGGCTTCATTCTTGAAGCGTTGCAATTGCCGTGGGTCAAGGGTCGCGGCGAAGGGGAGGACCTTCAGGGCCACGCGCCGGTTGAGCGACACCTGCTCCGCCTCGTAGACGACGCCCATGCCGCCGCGGCCTACCTCGCGGATGATGCGGAAGTCGCCGAGGAGGTGTGGCGTTTCGTCGGCAGGCAGGTCTAGCAACCTTGCCTTCCCCGACACGGACGAGGCGAGGGCAACGAGTTCCAGGGCCGGGAGCAATTGCCGGAGGGCGTCGGCCTGGTCCGGGTGTGCTGCGAGGAAGGCGTCGATGTCCACCGTGGCGCCACCCTGCAACTTCGCGGTGAGTTCCTCGACCAGGTCGGCCACGACCGGATCGGATAGCCCGTTGATGACGGCGGAGGATCTTTCGGGGATCATCGTCAATTCTCATCGGTTGGTGGTTCAAGGAGTTGCCGGACACGTGCCAGGGCGCGGACGTGGCGCACCTTGACGGCCCCCTCGCTGATGCCGAGGATGGCGGCAATGTCGCGCACCGAGAGGTGCTCCAGGTGGCGCATGACCAGCAGTTCGCGAACGTCATCCGGCAGCTGCCGCAGGAGGGCGTGTAGCCTGGCGTGGTCGTCCTCGCGGTGCAGGCCGGCACTCGGGCTGCTCCCCCGGGCCAGCAGCCTCTCGGCCAGGTCGGAAACGGATTCGTCCGGCAGCAATCGGTGATGCCCGGCCTCGCGGCGAACGCTGCGGCGCTTCGAGCGGAGATGGCGGCGGTGCAGGTCGACCAGGCGGTCGAGTGCCAGCCGGCGCAGCCAGGGATAGAAGGGCATTGGCCGGGAGGACAGGTAGTCGTCGAGGCGGCGGTGGGCCTCGACCAGCGTCTCCTGGACGACGTCGGAAGGATCGACGCGGGCGGCGACGCGGCGATCCAGCCGCACGGCGACAACCTCACGCAGCCGGCTGCGGTACCGGTCCAGCAGGTGATTGCGGGCCTGCCGGTCGCCGTGGGCGACGCGTTCGAGCAGAACCTCGGTATCGGGGTTGGGCATGGCTGGGCCTTCCTACCCCTCTATTCCGTCGAGGCCACCTGCGAGGTTACACGAAAATACCGAAATTGCAAGAATCAATTTAGAATTCGCAATTTGCCCATCCGTCGGCGCATTTGCTCCAGAAATCGTACCCCCTCCCACGCACAACTTGGCCTGGAACTCGGATGCGTGCCGTAAGTAGCTCACAAGCAACTGATTGCGACGACGAGTTGCAGGCCACGTGGGGGGTGGGCTCTTGGCCTGCAACTTTCTGCGAGGCCAACCCGAGGTCGTCTACTTGGCCCCGGGACACGGCCTGGCAGCCCTTGGTGGCAATCTGGATAAACCTTGGCCTCGTGAGCTCAACAGGTCTAGCCCTTTGCCCGCGGATTTGACATGATTCCGCCCGATCCGCCGGCGTGAGCCGGGCGGGAGGAGCGATCATGCCGGCGAGCACCCCTTGCGCGACATCAATGCACTCGACCTGTCGGCGTGCCTGGAGTTGGCACACATGGAGCCGGCCCTGTGTCATCCTTGTCATCGTTGCCTTGCTGATCGGGGCTGGAACGGAGGCCTGGCGGGTGTTTCTGGGAGCGAACCTGCACACGGTGGTTGAAGGCAAGGTCTATCGCGGGGCCCAGCGCAGCGGCGCGCAGATCGAAGATCTCGTGGCGCGGCATGGTATCCGCACGGTCGTGAACCTGCGCGGCTGCTGTGACGACGCTGACTGGCATCGCGGCCAGACCGCGGCCGTGCAGCGACTGGGGATCAACCAGGAAGACATCTGCCTGTCGTCGGGGCGGTTGCCGGCCACGCAAGAACTGCGGCGGCTGGTGGAGGTATTCGACGCCGCGGAGTATCCGCTGTTCGTGCATTGTTACCGCGGCGCCGACCGGACCGGCCTGGCCTGTGCCGCTTACCTGCTGCTCAAGACGGAGACGCCGTTCGCCGAGGCGCGGCGGCAACTCGGGCTGCGTTACGGGCACCTCGCCATTGGCAGGCCCGGCTGGCTCGACCGCGTCTTCGATCAGTATCAGTCGTGGTTGCGCGAGCGCGACGACGATCATGCGCCCGAACTTTTCCGGCACTGGCTACTCGAAGAGTATCGCTGCGGCGGTCGCGACTATGCCGTCGAGCAAGTCACTTGCCGCTCGTCCGGGTTGCAAGCGGGCCGTCCCACCGGTTTTCGCCTGCGCCTGCGCAACACCGGCACGGAGCCCTGGCAGCTCAAGCCGGGACTGACCTCCGCGACACAGGTCGGCTTCAACCTCTTCGACGATGGAGACCGCGTCGTGCATTCCGGCAAGTGGGGCCTGCTCGAGAGGCACGTTGCGCCGGGAGAGATGTATGAGTTCGATCTGGTAGTGCCATCGGTGCCGGCCGGCCGCTACCGGCTGTTCGTGGACATGCTCGATCAACGCAACGGCTGGTTCTTCCAGACCGGATCGCAACCCCTGGAACAGGAGCTGGTATTTCGTGAGTAGGCTGATTCGACTGGCGGTGAGCGGCGTGTTGCTGGGGCTGGTGGCCTGGCGAACGGACTGGGCGAAGTTCGCGCAGGCGTTCGCCTCGTTGAAGCTGGAATGGTGGTGCGCGGCGGCGGCGCTTTACGTCGTCGGTCAGATCTTCAGCACGCTGCGCTGGCAACAGATGGCGCGGGCGCTGGGGTTCGAGCACTCCTTCCGGCAGATGCTCGGCTACTACTTCATCGGCATGTATTTCAACTTGCTGCTGCCCACCTCGGTGGGGGGCGACTTCGTGCGCGCCTGGTATCTCAATGGCCAGTCGGGACGCCGGCTCAACGCCTTCCTGTGCGTCTTTCTCGATCGCTTCAGCGGCTTGCTGGTGCTGCTGGCGCTGGCGTGCCTGGCGGTGGTGTTGTCGCCGGTGACACTCGAGCCGTGGATCGTCTGGAGCGTCTATGGTATGTCGGCGAGTTGCCTGGCCGGGCTGGCACTGTTGCCCACGCTGGCGCGCCTGGCGCGACTGGGTGATGTGCGCGTTCTCAAGATTCGCGCCGCACTCGGCATCCTCAAGCAGCCGGGCCTGTTCGCGCGCACCACCCTGCTGTCCTTCGTCGTGCAGTCGCTGGGCGTGCTCATGGTCTGGCTGGTCGGAACAGCACTCGGGGCGGACGTGCCGGCATCGTTCTACTGGATTCTGGTGCCGATGGTGTCGCTGTTGACGATGTTGCCGGTGAGCGTGAACGGCATGGGCGTGCGCGAAGTGAGCATGGCGTTGTTGCTGGCGCCGATGGGCGCCGGCAAGGAAGTGGCCGTGCCGCTGGCGTTGCTCTGGTTCGCGGTCACGGCCCTGGTGAGCCTGACGGGCGGGCTGGTTTATCTCTTTGGCCGGTTTCCCAGGCCGCAGGCGAATGCCAATCTGGCGGAGGAATTGGACGACGATGGAGCTATCGATCATCATCCCGATCAAGGACGAGCGGGACAATCTCGAGCGGCTGCATGAACGGCTGGCCGACGTCCTCTCTTCCCTGGGAGTCGTTCACGAGATCATCCTGGTGGACGACGGCAGCCAGGACGATTCGTTTGCCGTCATGCGCGCGCTGGCGCGTGTGGATCCGTGCGTGAAGGTGCTGCGGCTGCGGCGGAACTTTGGACAGTCCGCGGCTCTCAAGGCCGGCATCGACGCCGCCGCCGGCAAGATCATCGTCACCATGGACGGCGATCTGCAGAACGATCCTGCCGATATCCCGCGGCTGCTCCAGAAGATCCAGGAGGGTTACGACGCTGCCTTCGGCCAGCGCGTGCGCCGGCAAGATGGCTTCCTGCCGCGGCGGCTGCCGAGCCTGCTCGCCAACTGGTTGATCCGCAAGGTCACCGGCTCGCGCATCAAGGACATGGGCTGCACGCTACGGGCCATGCGTCGCGACCTGGCCAGGTCGCTGCCGCTTTACGGCGAGATGCATCGCTTCGTGCCGGTGCTGGCCCAGCAACATGGCGGCCGGCTCGCACAGGTCCCGGTCGCCCACCATCCAAGGACCGCCGGCAAGACCAAGTACAACATCACGCGCACCTTTCGCGTGCTGCTCGACCTCATCACCGTGAAGTTCATGCACCGCTATCTTGCCCGGCCGATGCACGTCATGGGGCTGGCCGGCATTTTCTTCATGGTGCTGGGCGGCTTCAGCCTGCTCGCCACCATGTGGATGAAATCGCACCAGGGCACGCACATGACCGGCAATCCGCTGCTGTTGCTCAGCGCGCTGCTGGAACTCGTCGGCTTTCAGTTCATCTCGCTGGGATTGATCGGCGAACTCGTGAGCCGGACCTACTTCGAGAGCCAGGGCAAGAGAACCTACGCGGTGCGGACACGCATCAACTTCCGGGCCAGGAAGAGGCGACGCCCTGTCAGGCTCGAAGCCTAGTTGCACGGCTCGGCAGGAGCCTCCCAGGTCGTCACCTGACCGCACGGGTCAGCGGATCGGAATGGTTCAGTCGGCGCATGGAGGCGTGGAGGGCAAGGACACAGGCAAGGAACCAGGACGCGTCGTGGGTGGCAGGAGTGGATCGAAGGCGGGCAGCGTCGTGGCGGCGGGCTCCAGCGACGGTGGTTGTGGCGTGCTGGTGGTGATGATGATCGGCGCTGGCGACGATGGTGGTGAAAGCGCCGGTGTTGGCGGCGCCGGTGGTTGCGGCGCCTTCGCCAGCGACGCGGACGAAGCGCCGGATTTGGCGGCGATGGCGGCCGGTTCCGGGCTGGGTGGCGGGCTCGCTGGCGTCTTGCGGAAGAACACCACGGCCACGCCGAGCACCAGCCCGACCCCTACCACCAGTCCCAGTTTCGCGTCGTTGGGCATGTCCGCACCATTGAACTCGCTCCGCGTCGCTGCAATTATGGCTCGCCGTTCCGCGTTGCCAATCGAAACAAGGCGAACTTGAGGGAATTCTCGCCGCCAACATTAGACACACGCGAAAACCGTGGCGAAATGCGCACAACCGGCAAGGTTTCGCAGTCGTTTCCCTGACCGAGTCCGGAGGGAAAGAACAGGAGGTTGTCATGAACGTCGTGCTTTACGATGACGCGACCGGCTTTCTCGAACCGCTGACCCTGACCCGGCCCGTGTTCGAGCTGCGCTGCGGCCTGGATACACTGGCTGCCAAGCAGCTATGGCACTTCGGCGCACCCCTCCAGGCCGTCTTCGTGCGCGAGCCTCTGGCGCAGATCTGGCGCGATGAGCATCCCGACGTGGCGGTCAACACGCCTCTGCAGGAGACGCCTCTGGCGACAGCCGTCGCCATCGTCAATGGTCGCTGGCTGCCGCCGCCGACTGCGGCTTCCATTCAGGAGCCGGCGATTGGCCTCGTGGATGACGAGATCGCCTGGGTGCTCCTCTGTCCGAAACAGGCACGCGGGTTGTCCCCGCGCAACCTTGCCGAGCGCTTGACTACATACCAGAAGGAACTACCTGTCCGACAGGCCGGCGGCCGTCTGGTGCGCTTTCCCTGGGACCTCGTGCGGTTCAACGGCGAGCAGCTTTGCCAGGACTTCGCCCGCCACGCAGCCACCATGCCTGGACGGCTGGACGCAACCAGCGCGGTCATCGGCCCGCGCGAACGCCTGTGGCTGGCCGCCACCGCGCACCTCGATCCGCTCGTCGTGATCGACACGCGCCTCGGGCCCGTTGTCATCGACGATCATGCCGTGGTCACCGCGTTCACGCGCATCGAGGGACCCTGCCACATCGGGCCGCATACGCATGTGCTCGGCGCCAAGGTGCGCGGCGAAACAGCGCTCGGCCCGATGTGCCGCGTGGGCGGCGAGATCGAGGCGAGCATCATCCACGCTTACAGCAACAAGTATCACGACGGCTTCCTGGGACATGCCTACGTCGGCGAATGGGTCAACCTCGGCGCCGGCACCTGCAATAGCGACCTGCGCAACGACTATGGCCCGGTCCAGGTCCCCATCCATGGTAAACTGACCGCGACGGGGCTGACCAAGGTCGGTTGCTTCATCGGCGACCACAGCAAGACGGGCCTGGGGACGCTGCTCAACACCGGCAGCAGCGTCGGCGTCTTCTGCAACCTGCTGCCGGCAGGACGCCTCGCCCCCAAGCATGTGCCGTCGTTCACGACCTGGTGGAACGGCAACCTGCGCGAAAGCGCCGATTGGGGCCAGCTTCTGACGACCGCCGGCGAGGTGATGCGCCGCCGCGGCCGGCCTCTGACCGACGCCCACCGCGAACTGTACCTCCACGTCTTTGACGAGACCGCTCTCGAACGCCGGCGGGCACTGCGCGACGCCGACAGCGGTCGGCGCCGCCAGGCTGGGTAGATCCACCTACGTTTTAAGGCCCCGCCTCGATCGCAGAGACTGCGACGGTCCGCCCCGCGCATGACAAATCTGCGAGCACAGTCTTGACTTCCTTGAAGCAAGCCGCCGCTCGAAGTATGACAGATGACAGCACTCCAGATTAGGCGTCAATGGCGTCAATGCGAAAAGGGGGAAGTTGTGCACGGCATGAGCGTGGCGGGACGGCGCGCAGAGATCCTCTGGCGTTCGGGCAATCTCACGGGCAAGGACCGACAAATAACTTATGACACGGTCGTCGTTCGGCTCGGCTGGTTCGCGCCGCTGTCGCTGGGTGAAACGGTCCACATCTGGGATATTCCCATGACCAGGTTTGGCGGGCCTTGCAAGGCCATCCGCCTCCGTGCCGATCCGGCCTTCAAGCGTCGAATCTTCACCTATAACTGGGCAGCCGTGTTCGCCTTCATCTTTCTAATTGGCTCACCATTTCTGTGGGCGCAGGTCCACCCCATCCCGGGCGCCATCCTGTTGCTGGCCGGCCTCGGTCTGGCGGTCTGGGCCTTCGTGGCAAGTCGGGACGATCCGCGGCACCGCTCCATCCGGTTGTTGCTCGGCCTGCACGAATGGGGTTCCAGCGATCCTGCCACCTGGAGCAAGAAGATCCTAAAGGATGTCGTGGATCCGCAGGAAGCTTTCGGAGCCCCTTCATTCGCAATTCGGGCCCGAAAGTCGTTAAAGAAAAAGCGCTGGGCCGAAGCCATGTGGGCGGCCCGCCTGGCCACCGCGCTTGAAGATGAAGACGAGGGCGAGGCAATCACCGACGAGATCCTGGACGATCCGGACGTGAGCGACCGCCTGTATACCGTGGCGCGCGATCCCGCGGCGCGCAAGCAAGAATTCGGCAAGGGGCCGCGTCTGGACCAATGGCTCGAGTGCGAACCGGAGAAACACATCTTCGGTGTCGAGTGATTTGGTTTTTCCTAATTCTTTACCTTTTCAGGCTACACGAAGCTTCATGCGGAATGCTGCGAAGCGCCGGCATCTGTCGTCCCAAATATCCTGTGCGTGCTGAGTGGCTTCGATCGGTTGGTTTTCCGCGGCCGGCTTCCAGCGATCAGGGATCAGCCAACAGCGATACCGGCCGGCTACTCGGCCTGTACGCCGACGCCTGACCGTTGTCCCCTGACCGCTGAAAGCTGACCGCTGAGGATATTCGTCCAGTATTCGTCCAGAAAGAGACATACACCCCCTCGGCACATCTTTCCAACAGCTGCTCGTGAACGCAACTGACTACCTGGACGATGGTTGCGATTATTCCAGCTTCCAGGCATTGCGCCGCGTTGATGCAGCTCCAAATGGAGGACTGTATGGTACCGGTTTTCGCATGGCGCGACCGCGCCCCCAAGCTGCGCGGCCCCCCTTGATTTTCTCCAGCGTCGCATCGTAGCATTTACATAGTGGATGCCGGCAGGTGAACGCCCGTCAGGAGGTTCAGATGTCTGTGCTCCACCAACTCACTCGCTATTTCTCCCGCCGCCCTCGGTCTACCCAGCCTCCTCGCCCACGGCCCTTGATAAAAATCAAACCCGCCGTCGAAGCGCTGGAGAGCCGGCTGGTGCCGTCGATCTCTTATGCCGCCTATCCCTCCGGGACCTGGGCATACAACCACGACACCAGCCAGTGGCGTCAGCTCACCAGGGCCTTGCCGCTGCTCATGAGTGGCAACGGCGGGCTCAATCGTTCGCTCTACGCCAGTTACAATTCGGGAACCTGGCATTACAACTTCACCAGCAGCCAGTGGACTCAGCTGAGCAGGGCAAAGCCCGTGGCCCTCAGCAATGGCGCCCCGACGTTGTTCGCCAGCTACAACTCCGGGACCTTTCAGGTCAGTTCGGGACAATGGCGAAAGTTGACTGGCGCTGTCGCCACGCAGATTGTCGCGGTTGGCCCCGGTGCTTTCTACGCCACCTTTGCCAGCGGGCTTTGGCATTGGGATTCGTCCGCCGCCAAACGCTGGACCCAGTTGACCCGAGCCGTCCCCAGGACCATGGCCTGGTCCAGTTCGTTGTTCGTCAGCTTGAATTCCGGGACATGGAGTCACACCTTCGCGGGCGGCTGGACCAGGCTGACGACGGCCGTTGCCACCGAGATCACCGATATCGAGCGCACGAATAGCTTCTATGCAACCTACGCCAGCGGCACCTGGCGCTACCTCAACGGTAGCTGGACGCAGCTCACGCGCGCAGTGGCCAGGTCCATCGAGTCCGGCGAAAAGGGTGTCGGTCAGGGCTCGGTCTTCGTGGGCAGCTTCAACAGCGGCACCTGGACTTTCCAGGATGGCGCCTGGATGCGGATCACTCGCGCGGTCGCCACCTCGATTGCCTGACCTGACGCAGGACGCTGCCGTTGCTTCCAGGCTTGCGTCAGGAACGCTGCGCATCGTTCGTGGCTGCGTGCGACAATCTCGACGCCTGGCCGCGCCCGACCAGCAGCGCCAGCCCCGCTCCCGTCGCCATGACGCCGGCCAGCGCCAGCAAGCCCGCGACGAAGCCGCCGGTCAGCTCCTTCGATTGACCCAGGACATTCGGCCCGAGGAAGCCGCCGAGGTTGCCTACGGAGTTGACGAGTGCGATGCCGCCGGCTGCCGCCAGGCCGCTGAGCAGCGCGGTCGGCAGCGACCAGAACGTCGGGATCATGCTCATGATGCCCACCTGTATCAGCGTCAGCGCCCCCAGACTGAGCCAGGGCGAGTCCACGCTCGCGCACAGCAACCATCCGAGGCTAGCCAGCAGCGCCGGGCCGGCCACGTGCCAGCGCCGTTCCCCCGTCCGGTCCGAGCGGTGGCCGTTGAGGATCATCAGCGGTATCGCCACCGCGTTCGGCACGGCCGCCAGCAGACCGATCTCAAACTCCGTCACGTCGGTGAACCGCGTCCTGATCAACTCCGGCAAGTAAAAGCCGAAGGCGTTGCTGCCCGTGGCGATCGTGAAATAGAGCACAACCAGCAGCCAGACGCGGCCGTCAGTAAACGCCTGTGAAAATGTCACGCGGTGCGCTGCCGCGCTTTGCTGGTCCTCGTTGCGGAGCCGGTCGATCAAGGCGTCCTTTTCTGCCGCAGTCAACCATGTCGCGTCGGCAGGACCGTCGGGCAGAATCCGCAGGACGATGATGCCAAGAACGACGGCCGGGATGCCTTCCAGGATGAAGAGCCATTGCCAGCCGCGCAGGCCGCCGGCTTCGTCCATGAATTGCAGGATGGCGCCGCCCAGCGGCCCGCCGAGCATGCCGGTGATCGGTGAGGCGGCCATGAAGAACGCGACCGCCCGGGCACGATCACGAGCCGGGAACCAGAACGTGAGATAGAGGATGATGCCGGGGAAAAAACCCGCCTCTGCCAGACCCAGGAGAATGCGCAGCAAGTAGAACAGCGCCGGCCCCTGCACCGCCATCATGGCGCAGGTGACGAACCCCCATGTCACCATGATCCGGGCTATCCAGCGCCGCGCTCCGATCCGCGCGAGAATGATGTTGCTCGGCACCTCGAACAGGAAATAACCAACGTAGAAAAGCCCGGCGCCCAGGGCGTATTGCCATTCCTCCATCCCCAGATCGGCCAGCATCTGCAAGCGTGCCAGCCCCACGTTGGTGCGGTCGAGGATGTTGACGACGTAGAGTACGAATAGAAACGGCAACAGTCGCCGGGCGACTTTTGGCAGGATTGTCTCATGCGTCAGTGGGATGTCGGGCACTGCTGGTCTCAGGCGCCTCTCCTGCGTCACGGTCACCCGATCATCGGCCCATCCGGTGGCACGAAGGTGAGCTGATGACAAGCATTGGACGCACCAAAAGAATGAACCACGGATCACACGGATAAAACGGATCCGTACAGTAGGCAGCACACCCCACGCCGTGTGCGCCATCTGGCGAATGTCTTATCCGTTTTATCCGTTTGATCAGTGGTTCTTGGTTGCCGCACGTCAATTCTTCTTCGGCGTCACTGGCGTCGGCGTCGTATTCCCCGGCCCGACTACCGGGGACGGCCCCGAGCCTCCGGGGGTGGGCGCCGACGCCGTTGCCCCGCGCGATTTCCGCCAGGCGATCACGTCTTGCGTCAGCACTTCGACGGCGCGGTCGAGTTGCGGATCGATGCCCTTGGCCAGCTGGTCCGGGTGCGATTCGACGTGGACATCGGGAATGACACCTTCCTTCTCCATGTTCACGCCCTTGACAGTGGACACGCCGATGCGCGGCACGCGGAAGTTGCTGCCGTCGATGAGCGTGATGCCGCGTGTGCCGATGACGTGCCCGCCGGTTGGCTGGCCGACCAGCTTGCCCAGGCCCATCGTGCGAAACGCGTGTGGGAAAATCTCGGCGTCGCTGTAAGAACGGTTGTTGATGAGCACGAGCATGGGTCGGGTCCACTTGCGGTCGCTGTAATTGAGGACCAGTCCCTGGCCGCCGTGCCGCTGGCGGAAATAGGTGTGCTCCTTGCCGCCCAGGTAGTTGAGGATCTGCTCATGCGTGTAGCCGCCGCCGTTGAAGCGTACGTCGATGATGATGGCGTCCTTGTCGTAGTTGTCGGAATACAGCGAGCGCAGAAAACGGTCCAGCCCCGTGTCCACCATGTCGGGGATGTGGATGTAGCCAAGCTTGCCCTTGCTCAGCTCGGTCACGCGCTGGAAATTGCGCGTCACCCAGCGCTCGTACATGAGGTTGGCGACCTGGCCGCGCGCGACGGCCTTGATATTCACGAAGCGACTGGCCTTCGGGTCCGCCGGATTGGAAGTTACTTGCAGGCTGACGGTCTCGCCGGCCTTGTCGTTGAGCAGCTGGCTGATGTCGGTCTTGTCGTTCAGCGCGACGCGATCGATGGCCAGGATCAGATCGCCAGGCTTGAGATTCAGGCCGCGCAGGTCGGCCGGGCCGCGCTTGAGGATCTCCGCCACTTTCAAGCCCGGCCCGCGATACGCCGGATCATAAAGCAGACCCAGCTCGGCCGTCGTCTGCTCCGGCCGGCCCAGGAAACCGTAAATGCTCAGGTGCGACGCGTTCAGCTCGCCCATCATCAGGCTGATCAAAGCGTACAGGTCTTCCTTGAGAATGCAGTGCTTGACGAGTGGGCGGAACTTGTCGCGCACCCGGTTCCAGTCGGCGCCGTGGAAATTCGGGTCGTAAAAGTTCTCTCGCAGGGCCCGCCAGCTCTGCTCGAACATCTCGGCGAATTCCTCGTCGCGGCTGATGGTGATGCGCGCCACGAAGGGGACGGCGACCGCGCCGGAGCCGCCCACGGTTGCCATCCGCAGCGTGCCCTCGCCATCGCGGAAATACACGAGGCTGGACAGCAGTCGCGACCATTGAATCTGCGTGGGACGCTGATTGCCAGTGGTCAGGCGCGTGATTTGGCCGCCATCGCTGTTGGCGACCCACAGATCGTCACTGCTGCCCATGCGGCCGCGAAAGGCGACGCGGCTGCCGTCGTTGGCGATGGCCGCTTCCAGCACGGTCATCGACGTCGGCTCCGCCACGCGCAGATGAATGTCATCCCAGTCAATCTCGCTCGACGTGGCCGCCCCGGGTGTGCTTGCCTTTTGCAATGACAGCACGCACAGCGTCGGCTGGTCCTTGCGGCGCAGGCTCACGAAGGCGAGCCGGTTGCCGGTCTTGCTCCAGGTGACGCCGCCGTTGTACGTGGCGAAACGCGTGATGTTCCGGGCCGGGCTGTCCGGCGTCGCCCCGGTCGCCGGTATCAGATACAGCTCGCTCGCGAAGTGCGCATCTTGCCGGGCATAGCACAGCATCTTGGAGTCGGGTGACCATTCGTAATCAAACACCTCGCCCTCGTTGACGATCACCTTCAGATCGGAGCCGTCCGGATTCATGGTGTACAGCTTGCTGGCACGCAGGAAGGAGATGCGCTTGCCGTCCGGCGAGAAATTGACGCCTATCTCCCCTTCCGGTGTGTTCGTGAGCTGCTTGATCTTGAAGCGATGCGCCTTGAGCAGTTCCTTGGTGTCCGGGTCGTCCGACTCGAGGAGGTACATGTCCTCCTGTCCCTTGCTATCGGACAGGAAGAGGATCTTCTTGCCGTCGGGGGACCAGGCCAGGCCGTGATTGTAAGCAGCGCCGAAATCCGGTCCGTCGCTGAGCCGCTTGGCCTTGCCGCCGCCGCGCGGCATGAGGAAGATCTGCCCGTGCACGACCAGGGCAATCTGCTTTTCGTCGTGCGAGATGGCATATTCGCTGGCGCCGTGCGCAAACTTCTTGCCCGTCTCGGGCCGATCGTACTCGCTGCCGCGATTGGTGTAGTAGACGACGCGCTCGGGATTGGACTTGTCATCAGCGTGGACCTCGATGGCCAGCTTGCGATTGGAGCCGGTGCGCGTGGACAGCACCCACAGGTCGGCGCCGCACTCGTAGACGATCCAGTCGCCGTTGCCCGACAGCCGCGCGTGGCGCACGCCGTCATTCTTGTGCTGCGTCAATTGCACGAGTGCGCTTTTTGGATCGCCCAGGTCCTGACGGACGATGTTGGCTGGCGTGCCGAAGTGCTCGCTGACGTAATAGAGAAATCGGCCATCGGGCGACCACATCGGCGATGTATCTTGGCCGTTGAACTGCGTGGCCCGGCGATGGTTGCTGCCGTCAGCCTTGCACATCCAGATGTCGTCGTTGGACGACCCGCGATAACCCTTGCGATACCAGGTTCCCGGCCCGCTGACGTAAGCGACCTCGTCGCCGCGCGGCGAGAAGACGCCCTCGCGCCCCTCGGTGACGCCGATGCGCTCGGCCCGCCCGCCAGACATGGCCACCGTGAACAGTCCGTACGAAAACGGAAAGCTGGTGCTGCGCGCCGAAGAGAACAGGACCCTCTTGCCGTCGGGTGACCAGCCGTTGACATAATCGTCGGCCGAGTCGAACGTGAGCCTTCTGGGCCGGCCGCCGTGTACCGGGACGACAAAGACGTCGTAACTGCCATGGCGGTTGGAGGAGAAGGCCAGCTGTTTGCCGTCCGGGCTGAAGGACGGGTAAATCTCGTGCTTCTCGTGCATGGACACATGCCGGGCCACGCCGCCGATGGCCTCGACGATCCAGATATCGCCGAGGTAGCTGAAGGCCACCAGCTTGCCGTCCGGCGAGATGTCCGGCGTCCGCGCGAAGCGGATCGGCTCCTGGGCCTCGGCCCGTCCCGAAGCAACCGCGAGCGTAGCCACCACGATGACAAGCGATTGGCACAAGCGGCGGATCATGGCGGGAGTCCCTGAAAAGGCTGGTGACTGACGGTGAGTGACAAGGGCCGGCATGGGAGCGAAGCCAAACCTTGTTCATGATAACAAGGACGATTGCGTTACGCAAAAGGAAGAACGGAAAAAACGCGCGGTGACACGGCCGTTACACGCCGCACAACAGCTGCAATCGACAGGAATCGCACAGGATCTTTTGACGGGACGCCTTCGCTCGGTCGCCTTCGCTCGGTCGCCTTCGCTCGGTCGCCTTCGCTCGGTCGCCTTCGCTCGGTCGCCTTCGCTCGGTCGCCTTCGCTCGGTCGCCTTCGCTCGGTCGCCTTCGCTCGGTCGCCTTCGGCTTCCCGCTAAGCGTCCTCCTGCTCTTCCGGCTCGTCCGGCAACTCCGGCAGCGCCTTCACCAGCACCTCGCGCGGCACCTGCTTGCCGGTGATGAGCTTGGCTTGCAGCTCCAGTTGATCGAGCAGCATCTGCCGGGTGTCGAGGACCAGGCAACCACGGTCCCGGGCTTGCTTGATGAGAGTGGACGGACGGCCGCCGGTGGTGAGGTCGAGCACGACCATGCCGGGCTTCAAGTAGCCGGCGTGCACGGCGGTGGTGCGGCCGGCGGCTTCTTCCTTCTCCGCGTCGCACACGATCAGCACGTCGTGCATGGTGCTGTACAGCGCCTCGAACTGGATGTAGCGGCAGCCGAGTTGCTGGGCCATTTGCTGGCCGGCTTTCTTGAGGTGGCTGGCCAGGATAACGCTGCCGCCGCGCCGCTGGATCTCCTCGGCGAGCGGCCTGGCCAGACCCTTCAGTCCGGCTAGCACCAGGATCCGGCCGTTGAGCGGGTTCTCGCCGAACTTGCTTTGCAGGATGGACGTCAGCCCATGCAGCACCATCTGAAAGCCGGTGTGGAAGCCGTGCCAGCCTTCCGGCTTGTGCAAGAGCATGTCCACGGCCTGCACCTGTTTGGCGACGCCGTGCAGTTCGCCGGCAATCTCCTTCAAGACTTCCTGATGGTCCGGATCGACGACGGCGCCGGCCAGCTTCACCGCTTCCATCACCCTGCGAAAGAGCTTGACGTTGCCCACGCCCATCGGCAGACAGCGGGCCGGCAGGGCGAGATGCGCCAGGGCGCCATTGAGGACTGCGGCCGTCACGTACTCTGGCTCGCCGAAGCCGGTAACGCCGATAAGCCTTGTGCTCTTGTCGATGACGCCGTAGTGGTAGACTGCGTTGAGGTCGTGCACGGTCGCCTGACCCGGGTACGCCTCCATGCCGCGCTCCAGGGCCGCGTACGTCCACGGGGCGCCGATCTTCTTGCCGAGGATGGACAGCATCAGGCCGGGCTTGCCGAGGCCGACGACCACGGTCGGCACGCGTTGCTTGGCCACGATCTGCACCAGCGGCCAGGCCTCCTCCGGCGTCCGCGCCAGCGTCACCAACTTGACAACGTCCGGGCTCTTCTTCAGACATTCTTCGTAGATGTCGCTGATGTCTGACGGCGTCTCCTGCATGTTCGTGTAGGAGATGACCCGCTGCGTGGGTGGGAAACGGCGAATCTGGTCGGCAGCGTCCACCTCGATCTCGACATAGTCCGCCTTGCTGATGATGCACTGCCGCAACAGTGCGAGCCGTTCCTCCTCGCTGCCCTCCCAGTAGCCGCCGTCCTGCGTCCGCCGGCAGGACATGATCACCGGCTTGGGCTTGTTGGCGAAGATGTCCTTCAAATCGGGCGCCTTCTCGAAGCGATCCAGACGAACCTCGAGCAGATCGCACTGCCGGGCCGCGTTGAGCATGTCAACCAGCGCCAGCCGACGCGATTCTTGATTGATGGAAATGCAGATCATGGAGTCCCCGAAGATAAATGATGAATTCAGCAAACGGGAGGGCGAGGCTCTGCCTGGCCGCCTCGACGATTGCGACCTGGCTGGACCTCGCCCTCGCTGATCAATGAGTGTGCCACAAAGCGGGGGCGGACACAATGAAAAAAGCCCGCGGAGAAGTCTCCGCGGGCCATTTCGTTTTGCGTCAGCCGAAG
Source organism: Planctomycetota bacterium (assembly GCA_016873095.1). GTDB lineage: Bacteria > Planctomycetota > Planctomycetia > Gemmatales > Gemmataceae > VGYC01. Next base: position 15,715 of record VGYC01000116.1, read on the forward strand.
GCGAATCTACATGCTTGTTTCGTTGGGAGGGCGAGGCTCCTGCCGAGCCGTGAGCCCGCCTGGTTATTGTCGCTCACGGCTCGGCAGGAGCGCTCCCAAAATTCGGCCAACTAGTGGTTCAGCAAAAACTCGCCGCTATTCAAGAGCGCCCAGTAGACGTCGGCAATCGCTTGCCGCTGATCACGAGCCGGTCCACCGGTCTCGACGTAGCGGACCAGGCGCTGCGTCTCCTCGGGCCGCGGCGGACGCGACAGCACCAGCAGGTACATCGATTCCAGCTTCTGTGCGATCGGTGTTGATTGCAGGGCGATGCCGTGCAGGGAGGCGTTGATGCGCTGCTGTTCGGTGTCCGACAGGCCGGCCAGTTTTTCGGTCGTCATGGTCGGATCGATCCTGGTCCGCTCCGCCAGGAACTTGCCGTTCATCATGAACAGGGCTTGCAGGATCGAGGTCTGCGATTCGTTGCGCCTGTCCTGGTTGGCGAACTTGGCCAGGAAGTCGGCGCGCGGCGTGGACGGCTGGCCTGGGAACACCGCCCGCTGCTGGAACTGATTCGGTTGTTGCTTGTACTGCGTTGCCTCCGCCAGGCTATCGAAGATCTGCTCCGGGCTCATGCCGCGCACCGGCATGCGGGCGAAGAGCAGCAGTTCCTCGGGCGTGATCTTGGTCGCGCTGGCGCTGCTGCGGTGGTAGGCGCGGGTCTGCACCACGGTGCGGATCAGGAACTTCAGGTCGAACTTGTGATCGATCAGCTCGCGGGCCAGCAGGTCGAGCAGTTCCGGATGCGTGATCGGACTGTCGTCGTGCGGCTCGATGATGGGCTCGAGCAGGCTGACGCCGAAGAAGTACTGCCAGACCATATCGACGGTCGCCTTGGCGAAGTACGGATTCTCCGGTGAGACGATCCAGTTGGCGAGGACGGCACGGCTGTCGTCGCTGTCCTTCCAGGCCGGCAGCTTGCCGTCGAGGTACTTGGCCTTGACCATCGTCTTGGTGCCCGGGATCAGGATTTCGCGGCGGCCAATGTTGTTCGGCGCCGGCCGGCCCGGCTGCCGAAACTGCTGCGGATTGATGCCGTTGAAGAAGGCGGCAAACTCCCAGAACTGCTCGCGGGTCCACTTGGCGAACGGATGGGCATGGCACTGGGCACACTCGAGCTTCACGCCCAGGAAGATGCGCGCCGTCGAGCCGGCCAGGTTCTCGGCCTTGTTCTCGTTGGCGAAATAGAAGGCCGCCGTCGAGCCCTGCACCATGCCCGGCTGCCCGCCACCGAACTGCGGCTGGTTGCCGAACGGCTGGCCGGTGAGCAGTTCACGCACCATGGCGTCGTAAGGAACGTTCGCCTGCAGCCGCTGCTTCAGCCACGCCTCGAAACTCGGCAGCTGCCCGAGCACCTGGAAGTTGTTGTCCACCGTGATCATCTGGGCACGAAGCACGTTGGCAAAGTGATTGACGAACTTGTCGCTGTCGATCAGCTTCTCGGCCCAGTTCCAGCGCTTGTCCGGCGTGGGATCGTCGATGTAGTCGCGGATGTCGATGAGATCGGGAATGCGGCCGCCCAGGTCGAGGTTGAGCCGGCGGTAGAACTGGTAGGGTTCGGCTTGCGGCGCCGCCTGCACCCCCGCCTCGCGCAGCGACTTGTCGATGATCTCATCGACACGGGCGCTCAACGCCTTGACTTCCGCCTGCAGCTTGCCGGCATCCTGGGCGCCAGCCAGGCTCGGCGCCGCGCCGATTAACAACGCTGCCAGCAACAACCTCGTCACGCGATTTTTCATGGAGACACTCTCCCTGAGTGGTTTCCCCCGCGAACGCCAGTCCCGTCAACCATTCAAGACGATTGACCAATCCGGGTCGAACACCCCACCCCAGATATTCCCATATTATGAGATGCGGCACAAGCTTTTCTTGAAGACCGCCAACCGAATCGTGTGCCGTTGCTACTCGCCCGCCATCTCGAGCAGCTGCGCCAGCATCTTCTCCGAGGCGGCCACCTCCATCCGGTTCGTTCCCAGCCAGGTTTCGTAGCCGCCGAGCTTGTGGTGCCGCGGCGTGGGCAGGTAGCCGTAGTAGCCGTGGTTGAGCGAGATCAGCCACGCCGGCTGGATCGGGCAGCGTTTCTTGAATTCCAGGCCGATCTCGCAGAAGACCTCACACGGCATGGTGCCGATGGCCGCGTCACCGATGCGAAACAGCTGTAGCGGCAGCTTGAGCTTCGCGGGGTTCTTGGCCAGCGACAGCGTGCGCTCGGCGTAGATGCGGGTCAGGTCCGTCTTGCCCGGCACGGCCGGGCGCTCGGCGATGGTCTTGCTGGCCCAGTCAAGCTGCTCCTGATCCGGGCGGCGCGTGGCGATCTCCGGCTCGCGATAAAGGGCGGCCAGGCGTGCGCCGTCGCGATGCTCCAGCTTACCGAGAGCGGCATGGACCTTCCTCGCCACGTCTGCCGCCACGTAACGCATCTGCTCGTACGGCTTCTTCGGGCCGCGCGGCTTGCGGAAGCTGATGTTGTTGATGTCGCCGCTCGTGCCGTTGGCCAGCAGCGCCACGAACGGCGGCGTCTGCCGGTCCGCTTTCAGCAGGTGGGCCAGTGTCTCGCAATACATGCCGAAATAATCGGCCGAGATGTGGCCGGACCCGACGCCGCCGACATAGTGCAGCGAATACGTCGTCAACACCGAGATCGGCTTACCGTCCGGCTCGCGCACGGATAGGAATGGAACATCCGGATCGGTCGGCCCGGCCGGCTCGACCAGATCCGCGCTGCCGGACGGCGGATTCATTCGCACCTTGTCGATGGCCCCGAAGGGATTGGGTGGGATGGCGCCCTCCTTCATGAACCAGCGGCGGTTGAAGACATGTTCGGGCACCCGGACGGAGCCCCAGCCGATCTGCGCCGGCCGCAACGTGTTCACCGCCCGCTTGACGCCATCGACGATCCGCCGGGCCACGAAGCGCTGATACTCGTCCATGGTGTGCGAAACCATGCGCGCGTCCTTCCCCAGAGCGCTGGCCGCCGAATGCGTGTGCGTCGCCGAGATCAATACGTTCGCCGCCGGGATCTTGAGCTCTTTCTCGATGAGTGCCCGCGCCTCGTCGCTGACCAGGCGATTGATGCCCAGCAGATCGCAAACGACGAAGGCCAGTCTGGTCGTGCCGTCATCGAGTACCAGGCAGCGGGCCTGCAATTCGTCGTGCACGTGCGTGGCTGGAAACGGCGCGAACCCGCCAATGATCGGGCTGCCCAGGGGCGGCGTGATATTGCTGGTGGCCGCGCCGGCGCGGAACGTCCGCTTCGGTACCGACTGCGCGGACGCCGATGACTGCACCAGGAACACCCCGACGACGAGCGCGGCAAACTGGTAACAACTGGCTCTCGACATGCGCTCCTCCACTCTACCAGCTATCGATGTCGAACATGACGATGACTTCATCTTCACCTTTATCTCTGTTGACGGCAAGAACGGCTAGAATAATGGCATGAGCATCGAAAGGGGGCGAGTGGCTGCCTTCTGCGGCGGCCTGTGGGCCATCCTCCGCCAGCGTTGCCCGCGCTGCCGGCGTGGCAGGGTATTTCGCGGCTCCTTCGCCATGAACGATCCGTGTCCGGTGTGTGCGCTGCGCTTCGAGCGCGATCCGGGCTATTTCCTGGGGGCGATGTACGCCAGCTATTTCCTGGCCAGCGGCATCATGGCCCCGCTCCTGTACCTCATCTGGTGGCTGTGGCCGGCGCTGGACTCGGTGGACGTGGTTCTGGTGACCGGACTGGCCTTTCTGCCGTTCGTGCCGCTGGTGTTCCGCTACTCGCGCGTGATCTGGATACACCTGGACCGCTGGGCCTGGCCGGGAGAACTGTCGCCGGCGGCGCCGGACACGGACCCGGACAGCGAACGGCGAACCTAGAGCCGTTGCCACCGGCAAGGTTTTCCCGGCTTGAACAGGTTTTTCTCCGGGTTCATTTTCTCAGACCGGCCGGACGTGAAAAGGTCAGGTAGACTTGCTTGCCGCCCCACCATGTAGCTGCATGTCGCGCCATGCAGCTGTCCGGCATCTTTCAAGGAGGAAAGGCCATGCTTCGCTGGATTGGCGTCTCGTGCATTCTTGGCATGAGCCTGAGCATCTGGGCCGCCGCTCCCACGCCGCTGTCGGCGCAGACGCAGGCGTACACGCTCAATCGCTTCTACTACTATCCCTATTACTACTTCCCGCACAACTACTGGCCGACGATGGGCCCGCAATGGCCGGAACGCCCCGGCGAGCCGTACATGAAGCCGCCCGCCTACCAGGCATACCCCGCTTTTCTCGAACCAAAGTGGCGCTACGAATTGTGGCAGCCGCAGAAATACTACCGCGGCTTCCATTTCTGGCTGGATCAGTTTTGACGCGGCCGCTGACCGTCGATGGCTGCACCGGGAAATCCTCAGCGTAGCGCCTCGTCCAGACGCAGGATCGAGCAGGCACGCCAGATGTACTGCAGGCCGCTCAAAGCCGTGATGAACAGCGTCGCGTAGATGAGAACGTCGCGGACCGGAGCGTAGGCGCTGAGCGTTTCCCACTCGGCCAGGAACGCAAAGATGGCCAGCAGCGTGACGCACTGTAGCACCATCTTGATCTTGCCGAGCCAGTCGGCGCCAAAGGTGATGCCGCTGGTTTCCATGAAGCCGCGCAGCCCGGTGATGATCAATTCGCGCGAGACCACGACGGTCACCATCCAGGCGGCCAGGCCGGCATTCACGCGCGCCGCATCGGTCGGCAGCAGGAAGATGTAGGCGCCGCACACCAGTACCTTGTCCACCAGCGGATCCATGTTGCGGCCCAGCGTACTGGTCAGGCCCTGCTTGCGCGCCAGGTAGCCGTCCAGCCAGTCCGTGAAGGCGGCGATGGTGAACACGATGCCGCAGCTCACCCACAGGTGAAACTCGATCAACACAAACAATACGAACGCCAGCCCAAGCCGCGCGGCCGTGAGCTGATTCGGCAGGTTGAACACCGGCGGCTGGCGCTTGGGCTGTGTCGCGGTTGCCATGCTGTTCACCATACCGTCCCCACGGCCCGCCCGACAAGGTCATATCCATCGGCGGCGGTCACCTTGACCTGCGTGAAGTCGCCCGCTCGCAATCCCTTGCCCTTGATGCGGATGACGCAATCGATGTCCGGCGCATCCGCCTGGCTGCGGGCCACGACGTGGCCGGGAACTTCCGGATCGGGACCATCGACGATCACTTCGAGTTGCTTGCCGATCTGTCGCTTGCTCAAGTCAAGGGCGAACTCTTGCTGCACGGTCATGAGCCGGTCGCGCCGTTGCTGCTTGACCTCCTCGGCAAGGTGCCCGTCCAGTCGCGTCGCCGGCGTGCCCGGCTCGAAGGAATACGTGAATACGCCGAGGCGATCGAACCGGGCTTGCTTGATGAAGCTTTCCAGCTCGGCAAACTCGGCCTCGGTCTCGCCGGGGAAACCGGTGATGAACGTCGTCCGCAGCGCCAGCGACGGCATGGCGTTGCGCAGCTTTTCAAGCAGCTCCTCCGTCTGCTTGCGCGTCACGCGCCGCTGCATTCTCTTGAGAACTCGATCGTTGATGTGCTGCAACGGCATGTCCAGATACGGAATGATCTTCTGCGAGCCAGCCAGCGTGTCGATCAGCTCGTCCGTGAAGTGAATCGGATACGCGTACAGGATGCGGATCCAGGCCAGCTCGTCGATCTTGTCCAGCTCGCGGAGCAGCTCGGCAAGCCGGACCCGGCCATAGAGATCGAGCCCGTAGTAGGTCGTGTCCTGGGCGACGATGATGAGTTCGCGGACGCCGTCGCCCGCCAGCTCGCGGGCCTCGCGGACGACTTCCTCGATCGGCTTGGTGACGTGCTTGCCGCGCATGCCGGGGATGGCGCAAAACGTGCACAGCCGGTCGCAACCTTCCGAGATCTTGAGATAGGCGTAATGTCGCGGCGTGATTCGCAGCCGGGCCGTGTCCTCCTGCGCCTTGACCGGCGCCGGCCGGAAGAGGCTGCGCTGTTCCTGCTGCTCGGCGACGGCCCGGTCCAGGGCCTGGACGATTTCCTCGCGGCCGAAGACGCCGACGATCTGATCGACCTGCGGCAGTTCCTGCAAGAGTTCGTCCTTCTTGCGCTCGGCCAGGCAGCCGGCCACGACGACCGAGCCGACGCGGCCGGCTTCTTTGAGCTCGAGCATCTGCCGGACTACGGCCAGCGATTCTTGCCTGGCCGCCTCGATGAATCCACAGGTGTTGACCACCACCACGTCGGCGCCATCCGCTTCCGGCACCAGCGCGTAACCATCCTGTGCCAGCTTGCCCAGCATCCGCTCCGAGTCCACCAGATTCTTGGGACACCCCAGGCTGACAAAGGCAAACGTGCGTGGCTCTTCGACAGGAGTCTTGCTCATGTTGGTCTCTGGAAGACGATCGTGCTCCAATTATCATAGGATCGTGCGCGCGGTTTTCTATTCAGAGGCGGAGCGCCATGTTGCCCTGAACGACGCGAGCCTATTACCGATCCACTCGTCCAGGTGTTTCGCGCGCCGGTCACGGAATGCGCAGGATGCGGCAGGTTTCTTCGTAGCTTGCTTCCAGCTCCAGCGGCACGGCCAGGTTGTCGGACAGCCAGAGGGGCAGTGTCGGCAGCGGTTGGCCGATGGCGAGCGCGTGTGGCCAGGTCTCTATTTTCCAGATTTGGTCCACGGGTCGCCAGCGGCAGGCCGAGGCATAAATGGCTGGCGGCTCAGGCAGCAGCGATGGGTCCGTTTGGCCGATCAAGTCCATGAGATCGGCATACAGATTGAACTGACGCGTCGTGACCACATCCACGATCGCGACACAGACATGCTGACGGAGCAGCGCGGCGCACTTGGCGACGAAAATCCTCCGAGATTCCGGGCGGTCCTTGTTCGACGGGCTGACAATCTCGACGGCGGCTACGAGCCGGCGCTCATGCTTGGCATCGTAGATGCGCACTTCGTATTCATCCTGGTCTGGCAGGTCCGTAGCGACGCTTAGCGCCGGCTGGGGCGGAGCCCATGTTTCGGTGGCCACTGCGCCGTCGTCGCTACTTCTTCCCGAAGCCTGGGGCGATTCATCTTCCTCGTACGACGCCACGTCAATCTCAAAGTACGCCCCAAGATGGACGCGCGGAGCGGCGACATAGCGCGGCGGCAGCCTTTTGGACAACGCGGCGACGAGCATCATCGGCCAACCGCCGTGCAACTCCTCCCACGACCTTCTCTTGTCGAGCGGAGCGTGAAAGTGATCGCGCAAAGGCATGACAGAACTCCCTGGGAGGAATGCCGGTCCAGTACCGCTCCAGCCAATCCCATTCATTTTATCGCCAGCGGCGCAGAGCGCAGAGCCGTACGTGCAATTCATTGTCTAGCCCTTTGCACGTGGCCTGTCGATTCCGATTGCTGTCGACCACGTGCCTGCGCGGCTCATGCCAGGGCGCGCTGGAACGCGGCAAATGTCTCTTGCGACGGCGACGTGTCCAGCACCGAAAACACGATGCGTTCGAATCGCCCGCACCACGCCTTATCTCGAAGATGGCCCATGAAGGCGGCTGCCACCACGGCTGGATCATTGCGAAAGACGCCGCAGCCCCAGGCGCCCAGGACCAAATGCTTGTAGCCTTGGCGTGCCGCCAGTGCCAGCACATACTCGGAGCGCCGGCGGAACACCTCGGGGATGTGCGGCAGTTCTTCCGGCCGATTGGCAGCCGCCGCGCCGGCGTTGGGCGCGGGGCTGGTGATGAAGGTCGCAGGCCGGGGTGAGTCCAGCAAGGCGCCGTCGTCGTCCCGGATGACCGGGCAGTCGGGAGAAAGGATCATCGCATCGGAATAGAGCGACGACGGTATGGCTCGATGACGCTCGTAGAATTGCCAGGCCCGGAGCAAGGACGCATGCAAGGCGGAGCTTCGCGCCAGCGATTCTTCCTGGGCCTGGCTGCCGTTGAGGAATCCTCCGCCGGGGTTCTTGGCCGAGGCGAAGTTCAGCGCCGCGACTGGCCCTTCCCCATCGGACAGAATCCGCGCGATGCCGGCCAGCGTCGTTTCGTTGACCACCTCGAAGCGGGTGGCGACCGTTTCGGCCGGCAGAACTCGGACCTCGTCTCGGAGTCGCGCCAGTTCCTCGGGCGGGAAGAATCGCGTGGCATCGAGACACGCACGCACGTTCGCGGAGATATCGACGCTGCGGCCGCCGGCCGATGTGTAGCCGCCGCGCTCGACAATCTCAACGGTTTGCCGGGCCAGTTCCATCCGCGTCGCACGCTTCACGGCGCAATCCCTCCTGTCCGATCCGGCGTTTGCTTGGTTTCGATTATTTGAACGCAGGACTCGGCCAAACGTTCAAACTAAGGTTTTGCAAAGCTGCAGCTGGCCTTGTCAAAATGGGCAATTTCGTTCAAATTCCTGGTAATTTCACATGGCGCACGACGACCACGGAGGGTCCGG
>VGYC01000117.1 GCA_016873095.1 Planctomycetota bacterium
GGGGAACTCGACAATCCCTGGCATGACCGGACCCTCCGTGGTCGTCGTGCGCCATGTGAAATTACCAGGAATTTGAACGAAATTGCCCATTTTGACAAGGCCAGCTGCAGCTTTGCAAAACCTTAGTCATAAGTCAGCGTTCGCCTGGCGTAACCATCCTTGTGCGGCGTGAGGCTGCCGGCGGCGTCCCAGTAAGCCTCCTCGGTCAAATTGTCATTCGCATCGTGGGCTGCGGTGGCGCGGGCATAGCCGTCCACGTGATATGCGGGCTTGCCATCAACGCCGAAAAACGCCTCCTCGGTTTTTTGCCCGCGGTCATTGAGTTTCCAGACCACCCTGGCATAGCCTTCCTTGGCCAGAGCCGGCTTGCTCCGGGCGTCGAAATAGGCCTCCTCGATGCGTCGGCCCAGCTCGTTGTAGCGGGCGGTGAAGCGCGCGTATCCGTCCCGGTGCAGTGCCGGCATACCGTCAACTCCCCAGTATGCCTCCTCGGACTGATTACCGTTGTCGTCATAGCCGCGCGTCATGCGCGCGACGCCGTCCTTCTCGGCCGCCAGTTTGCCGGTATCATCGCAATAGGACTGCTCGACGATATTGCCGCGGTCGTCGTAGTCGCTGGTCGTCCTGGAGTAACCGTCCCTGTGCCAGGCCGGCTTGCCGTCCGTGCCGAAGAACGCCTCCGCGACGAGGTTGTCATGATCGTCATACGTGGCCGACCAGCGTGCATAGCCGTCCTTGTGCAGGGCCGGCTGGCCGTCGGCGCCAAAGTAGGATTCGGCAATGCGATTGCCGCGATCATCGTGCGCCACGCCCTGACTGGCGAAGCCGTTGACGCCGGGCGTCAGCTTCCCGGACCTGTCGAAGTAGCTCTCAGCGCTGAAGAAGCCGCGCTCGTCGTACGCCCGCGTCAGCCGGGCAAAGCCATGACGGTGCACCGTCAATTGCCCGTCGAGGCCGAAGTATGATTCTTCGACTGCCTGGCCGCGCTCGTCATGCGCGACATGCATGCGATGAAAGCCGTTCCGGTGCAGCACCGGCTGGCCAGTCTCGCCGAAGTAAGCGAACTCCCGACGGTTGCCGTGGTCGTCGTGCTTGATAATCATGCGGGCCACGCCGTCCTTGTTGCGCGCCGGCTTGCCGTCGCGGTCAAAATAGTCTTCCTGGATCCGACTGCCATCGTCGTCGTAATGGCTTTTGACGCGCGCAAAGCCGTCCTTGTGCAAGGCCGGCCGACCCTCGGCAGTCCAGTAGGCGATATCGCTGACGTTGCCGTGCCGATCGTAGGTTTGCGTGTAGCGCGCGAAGCCTCTGCGCGTCGTGATTGCCTGGCCGCGCGCGCCCAGGTAGGATCGCGAAATCTCCTGTCCGAGCTCGTCAAACTCGCTGCGCGTGCCGAAAACGCCTTCCTGATCCGGACGCGGCTTGCCGTTGCGATCGAGATAATGAATCTCGCGAGGAAATCCCTCCGCCGACCAGTCGATGCGCAGGTAGGTCGCGCCCGAGCCTGCGCGCGGCCTTGGAAAACCACGTTTGTCGGTGAAATGCGCCATCTCTGCCGTCGTGTAATGAAGCGTCCACACGACCTGGCCGGTGCGGTTGCGGGCCGCGCACTCGGTCACAGCGCCCTGCTCATTACGGCGAAACTCGAAGGAGCACGGCTGTGTCTCCTCTTCCTCGTCGGACCTGGCCAGGTAGATTTCCACGGGTTGGCGGCTGGTCAATTGCCGCCGGCCGTTGATGATGTCAATCTTTTCCAGCCGTCCCCCGCGGCTCACAAAGCGTAAGGTGTAAAACCGCCTGACAACGGCGCCGCTGGAGACCGGGCCGACCCCCTGCCATTCGCCGCGGCGCTCGATGGCATTATTGAAGTAGGCGATCTTCACACGCACGTATGCATCCCAGTACCACAAGCCGGCGATGCCGGCGACGAGCACCAATGCCAGCACGCCAAAGGCAAGCGTTGCCCGGACCGGGCTGCGCCGCACCCACTTCCAGCCGCGCTCCAGCACGCCGATCGGCCGCGCGAGAATCGGCTCATCGTTCAGGTAGCGACGCAGGTCGTCCGCCAGGTCGCGTGCGGACACATAGCGCCGCCCGGGGTCCTTCTGCAAGCAACGCAAGCAAATTGTGTCAAGGTCGCGCGGAACGGCGCGTAGCTTGCGCGGCGGCATCGCCTCGTCACGGATGACACTTTGCACGACGTCCCACGGCGAGTCGCCATGAAATGGAGGACGGCCTGTGAGCATCTCGTAGAGCATGGCTCCCAGGGCATGGATGTCGGCGGCCGGGCCGATATCCTTGTCGCCGCGCGCCTGCTCGGGGGCCATGTAGCTCGGCGTCCCCATGATTGCGCCGGTCCTTGTCAAGTCGGCGCGACTCTCCAGCCGTCGGGCCAGGCCGAAGTCGGTGATCTTCGGAATCACGAGTGAAGAATGAGGAATGGTGCTTGGTGCATGCACCCTCGGGCGTTCGTCGTTCGCCATTTCAGGGTCATCGTTTTGCAACAGCACGTTGGCCGGCTTCAGATCGCGATGGATGACGCCGCGCTGGTGGGCATAATGGACGGCGTCGGCAAGTGTGTTCACGATCTCGGCAGCCTGGCGCGGCGGCAACGGCTTGCCGTCGAGCTTTCGGTCAAGGCTGCGACCCTCGACGCACTCCAGGGCAATGAAGGGTTGGCCCGCAACTTCGCCGACCTCGTAGATTTGCACGATGTTGGGATGCTGCAGGCGGGCAATGGCCTCGGCTTCATTGGCAAAGCGCGCCAGCGTCTCCGCATCGGGGTCCGGGCCGGTCAGGATCATCTTCAAGGCCACGACGCGGTTCAGGGCCGTTTGTCGCGCCTTGTAGACGCGCCCCATGCCGCCCCGGCCAAGAATGTCGATAATCTCATATCCGGGAACGATCGGGAAGGTGACGGGACTGCCGATCCTGGCATGGTGGACTGCGGTCGCATGGGAAGAGTTGCTGGCTGTCTGGGTCGCGTTGCCGGACGAATTCGGGTCGGTTGCCGTGGTTACCGATTCCCGCAACCTGGGTGGCATGCCGACCAGGGTGACGTCCGTCAGTTCTGCGCGCGCCGCGCGCACATCTCCTGCGCAGCGGGCCAGCGACTCTTCCAGCAGACGCTCCACGCGGATCCGATCCTCGGCGGACAGCCAGCCGTGCTCGGCCAGGTGTTCGGCGAATGACGACTCGCACGCCGCTTCGGACCATTGCCGATGCGCCAGCGCGAGCTGGTCATGATCCAGCACCTGCGCCTGAATCGCCAGCGCGGCAAATAGGATCTGTCGATCGTGCGAAGAAGATGACTCAGGCATGGACGACCTCCCGGCGGGCAGCTGCCGTCCCGGTTAGACTATCGGAATTCTTGCGGATTTCGCTACGGGCCGACGCGCAGCTTCGCTAGAGGTCCGTGGCGTTCACGGGCGTCGGCGGCGCGACGGCGGCTGCTGGTGACGAGTTGGCGTACAGCCGCACGTCCACGCGCTGGGCTTTGGAAAGATCGATGCGCTCATCGGCGAGATCGAACTCCAGTCGTGGCTCGGCGCTCAAGTGCAGCGGCAAGTGAATCGTGAAGGTACTGCCGCGACCCAGCTCGCTTTGCAAGAAGACCTCGCCACCCAGCAACTTTGTCAACTCACGTACGATCGACAGCCCCAGGCCGGTGCCGGCGTGCTCGCGTGTGAGAGGGTTGCCGGCCTGGCGAAACTTCTCGAAGACCAGGCCTTGCTCCTCGGGTGCGATGCCGACGCCCGTGTCCGTGACGGTGAGCACGACGTTACTCGATTCCACATGAGCCTTGAGCGCCACGCGGCCGCCTTCGGGTGTGAATTTTATGGCGTTGGACAGCAGATTCTGCAGGATCTGCTGGAGCTTGGTGACGTCCTGGCGCAACGTGGGGATAACCTGGTCGATCTGCCCGCGCAGCTCGATGTTCTTCTTCTCGGCCAGCGGCCGAAACATGTTAAGCAAGCCGTCGCACACATCGTGCAGCCGGAAATCTTCGAGGCGGACTTGCATCTTGCCGGCCTCGATCTTGGCGAGGTCGAGAATGTCGTTGATGAGGTTGAGCAGCTTTTCGCCGGACGACTGGATGTTGCGCACCCAGCGTTGCTGCTTGTCGTCGAGGCGATCGCTGGAACGCAACACCTCGCTGAAGCCAAGGATGCTGTTGAGAGGTGTACGCAGTTCGTGGCTCATGGTGGCGAGAAAATCGCTCTTGAGACGGTTCGACTCGTACAGCGCCATGTTGGCCTGGGCCAGTTCGTCTACCTTGCGGTCCAGGTCGGAATTCACCTTGCGATACTGGTCCTGCATACTGACGAGATTGCGGAGCATGCGGTTGAAGGCATGGCTCAGATCCTCGAACTCGTCGCCGGTCTGGATTTCGCTGCGGACATTCAGCTCACCGGCGGAGATGGCGTCGGAAACTTCCTTCAAGTGCTTGACCGGCTTGACGATGACATAACGGACGATGATCCAGCTGCCGGTCATGATGAGCAGCGCCGTGCCCAGGGCCGTCGCCATCAGCACCGCACGGTTGACATGCACGGCCTCGACGATGCCTTCGGTGGGCATGCGGATTCGAACCACGCCCAGCAGATCTCCTTTCTTGATCTTGGTGTGGCTGATCTTTTCGTGGCAGGCGATGCAGCCGTCGCGCGCACGGACGGCGCCATAGTAGTAGAGCAGCTTCTCGCTTGGCCGCCGCCGGTCCGCCTCGTCCCTCGGCTCTTCGTTGCTGGCGAACTCCTTCAGGAAGTCACGCTCGAAAGACTCCAGGCCGGGATCGGACCCACGCAGCCAGTGATGCTGGTAATGACCGATGGCGGCGATGACATTGCGGTCCGAATCGCGTTGCTTTGGATCCCCTTTGGGCCGGAGCTGATCCAGTTCCCACTCGTCGTGCTTGTTGCGGACGATCTCGTGGACCAGCAACCGGCACGTGGTCTTGATTTGCTCGTAGGCCAGGTTCTCGGTGAGATAGGCATAAAGCCAGAAACTGCCGGTGATGAGCAAGACGATGCCGGCCCCGAAAAGGAAGCGGCATTTCCTTTCCAGGCTGGTCTCGCCAAGCAGGCGCTTGAAAGCGCGATAGGACATCGCTTGCTCCGTCGCTCAATGACCCGCGTCGGGCCACGCGGCTGACTATAACGAGATGCGGCAAAACAAGCAAGCGAGGGGATGCATCCTCCGGAGAACGCCGAAGCGGAATTCGCAGGAATCCCCACACGGCGTGCAGAAAGGCAACACCCGGGATTCTTGCGAATTCCGCTACGCGCTCCGGTCATGAACGCTAGCGCCTCCCCAGGAGTGCCTTCTGCCGGTAGCCATTCAGCATCGCACGCAGGTCGCCCTGGATGCGCTCCAGGCTGGCGTTGACCTCCGAGGATGTGGGGTGATTGCCGGCTTCGAGACGCGCGCCTTGTTCCAGGAAGGTGATGGCGTCGCTCATGTGCTTGCCCTTCTGGTGGAAGCGGGCCAGTCCCAGGAAGTAGAAGTAGCGGGCGTCCTGATTGAAATAGCCGATGGCGGCCTTGAAATATTCCTCGGCCTGCGCGTACTGCTTGTTCCAGTAGTAATGGAGTCCCTGGCCGAATTGCCGCTCGGCCAGAAACGCGTTCGGTCTGGTCAGCGTATCCGGCACCTGAAAAGCAGGATGGTCCTTCACCATCGCATCCAGATCGATGCTTGGCGTCCCAGGGACAAGCAGCCGCAGTCCCCGGATGTATTCCTGCAAGCCCTTGGTACGCTGGCCCTGCTTGGCATACGCCTGGCCCAGGATCATGAAGCCTTGCCCCTTGACCTTGGGATCGTCCGACTTGATGAGTTCCTTGGCCAGGGCGATGCTCTCCTTGAGCCGGGCAAGTGACTCCGGAGTCTCCTCGTCGTCGAACTTCTTCGAGTCCGTATCGTCCTTCTCTTTCGGCTCGATCTCGCCCTTCTTGTCTTTGGGGTCGGCTTTCTTCTCGTCGTCCTTTTTCTTGTCGTCCTTCTTCTCATCGTCCTTCTTCTCATCGTCCTTCTTGGGCGGGTCCTTCTTGTCCTTGGGATCGATCTTCTTCTCATCGTCTTTCTTGGGATCGTCGCCAAGTGTGTCGGCGCTGAGTCCGACAAGGGCAAGCGCGAGCTGCGCTCGAAGCACTAGCGAGCGTTGTTGATGATTCTCACTGCGGGTGCCGACATCCTTGCCCTTTTCCTCTGGCTCGGCTGGGAACGATGGCGCTCGATCATGCAGGAGCAGCAACCGGGCGAGGGCGATGCGGTAGCGGCTGGCCTCTTCCGGCGTGCCGAGATGGTGCTTGATGGCGAGGCGATAGTTGTCCTCCGCCTTCGCCCATTGCTCGAGCGTCTCGTCGAGTTGTCCGAGAACGAAGTATGCCTCGGCGGCGGCCAACTTGTCCTTGCGGGCAGCGTCGAGGTCTGCGCGAATGGCCATTTGCGACGCGGCGGACATCTTCTTGCCCAGGGAGCGGGCCAGATCCAGTTTCACTCGGCCGCGCAGCGCCAGCAGCCGGCCGTCGCCGGGAATCACTTTCAAGCCCATGTCGATGACGTTTACCGCCTCGTCCATGTCCCCTTTTTGATGCAGACGGGCGGCTTGCGGCAGGAAGTACGCCGCCGAATCCGTCAACTCTTTCAGCGCCCGCTCCGCTTGCTTGCCCAGCTCGGGGGCGCCTTCGACGGTGGCAGCTTCCTTGACCGCCTTTGCCAGGGCGTCACGGGCCTCGGCATACTTTTCCTGGTTGCGCAGGGCCATGCCGGTCAGAAGGAGTGCCTTGGTCTTCTCGGCGGGGGTGGCCTTCGCTTCCTTGGATAGGACGTAGGCTGCCTCCTTGATGGCGCTATCGAGCTTCCTGGGATCGTTGTACTTCAAATCCTTCAGCAACGAAGTCCAGGTGTCGAGCTGCTTGCCCGGGGTGTTGATAAAAGGCTCGCGGGCGCGGTAGAAGCCAAGCTCGGCTACAAGGGCGCTATTGTTGAAGCCGCGTTCGACGAACTGGCCCGCGCCGGTTGCCAGTCCGCTGAGTGCCGATGCCACGCTGGAAAGCGGCATGGCCAAGGGGGACTGCGCCTTGGAGATGAGCGACTTGACGGCGTCGTTCAATACCTTGCGCGGTTCGCCGGTCAGCTTGGGATCCGCCGCCTGCAGGGACTTGTAGGCTGACTGGATCGATTTCTCCAGCTCGTTGCGATCGCCCTCCAGCGTCTTGCGGATGGTCACCAGTTCCTGCACGCCCTTGACGTCGTCCCCTTTGATCATGGCCTCGGTGAGCATCTTGTTGATCGAGCCAAGCTTGTCATCGACTGCCTTCTTGGCGGCGACCAGGATGCCAACACCCTTTTCACCGTCGCCCTTTATCTTGGCGTCCTCGAGCTTCTTGTTGATCGCCTCCAGCGTCGTTCGCGAGGCAGAGAAACTCTTGACGACCTTGTGAAAACCGTCGAGGTCCAGCTTGTCCTTGTCGTCGATGGCTTTGCTCTCGACCAGCACCTTGGTCATGCCCTTCAACAGGTCCTCGGCGATCTGCTTGCCCTTGGCGAGTTGCTCGACGGCTTCCGGTACTTCGCCGAGGTCGTCCTTTTTGAGGAAGTCGCGGAGATCGAAGGCGAGCTTCTCGGTCACTTTCAGGCCGTCGATGCTCTTGCGCAGCGCTTTCTCGGTGGCGTCGGCCTTGGCGAGGGCATCTGTCTTTTTCTTGACCTCTTCCTCGGCCTCGGTCCGCGCCCTCATGACGTTTGGCAAATCGGCTTTCGCTTTCTTCAGTTCAGCCAGGTTGCCGATTACACTGGCCTGAGGATCCGTCGGTGAGGGCGGGATCTGGGCGAGCCCTTCATCGATGAGGTCCGGCTTGAAATACCAGAGCCCTGCCAGGCCGCCGCCCAGCAGCAACCAGCCCAGCAGCATGCCGCCGACCCAGCGGCGCATGTACTTGGGCTTGGGTGGCTTCTTGGTGGCGACAGCAGTGCCGCCGCGCTTGCCGGTTGCAACCGGCTCTTCATCGCCCTCGGCGTCGGTGATTTCCTCGTCGTCGTCCATCGCCTTGGCAGGCTTTTTCTTGCCCTTGGGCGGCGGCGCGGCTTCTGCCGTTTCCTCGTCGTCCACGAATTCCTCGGTGATGAGGTCGCCGGCGTCGAGGTCGGCCATCGCGGTCTTCTTGCTGGGCTTCGAAGTCGGGCCGGCCTCCTCGGCTTCTTCTTCGATGGCCTCGCTGAGCACGCCGGAATCATCGGCCGGTTTCTTCTTGACCTGGGAGGGCGGCGGCGTGGCACCAAGGTTTACCGTCGAATCGTTGTCTGGGATCGAGGAAAAATCGATGTCGTCTTCGGATACGGGCGGCGGCTGCTTCTTCTTGCCGCTCTTGCCGATGTCCACGCCCGATTCGAGCGCTTCCGCCAGAGCATCAATTCCTGAGGGACGGTCGCCCGTGACGTCTTTCTTGCTCTTGCCGGAATCCAGTGCGGACGACTCGTCGCCGACGACATCTGCCGCCGAGAACTGCTCCGTCTTGTCCTCGACATCGCCGGCATCGCCCGGCATGAACGCGGCCGTGCGTTCCAGATCCTCGGCTGGCTTGCCGGCCTTGTCCGCCGGAACCTCGTCGGACAGAGTCTGGTCGTCGCCCAGGAAATCGAGATCGGATTTCCGTTGCGGCAGCTTCTTGCCCGACGACTCCTCAAGCGCTTCCTCGGCGGCGAAGACATCATCATCGACCACGTCCACCGCCGGCTTCTTGCCGGGCCCGGAAACGACGTCGGCCACGTCAAGCACATCGTTGGCTTCCAGAACATCGTCCGCGACGATGTCAGCGGGCTTCCGCGACTTTTGCCCGGCATCCGAAACGACATCAACCGCTTCCAGCACGTCGTCCGCTTCCAGCACGTCGTCGGCGTCAAGAACGTTGTCGGCCGCCGGCTTCTTGCCTGGTGCGGAGCCGGCAAGCTCGGCAAGCAGATCGTCGTCAAGGACGTCGGCAGAAGCCGACGGTTTCTTGCCTGCATCGGACAAGGTCTCGGCCTCCAGAACCTCGTCGGCGTCCAGAATATCATCGTCGTGCGCTGCGGCTGCCGGTGCCTTCTTGCCGGCCCCGGAGACGGCTTCTGCTTCGACGACGTCGTCCTCTAGAACTGCAACGATTTCGGCGGCCGCCGCCAAGTTCTTGCCCGACTTGGACGTGACCTCTTCGGCAAACAGTTCGTCGTTGACAACCTCGACGGAGTCGCCCGGCGACCGCGACTTTTTTGGCTTGGCCGAGGCGGCCTCGGCTTCAACTATGTCGGCTTCTTCAGCATCGACAACGTCAGCGTCGACAACGTCAGCGTCGATGATGTCTGCGTCATCATCGAGCGACAGATTGGGCACGGCCGGCTTGCTGCCCTCCTTCTTGTCTGGTGGCTTTTCGGGCTGGTCCTCGTCGATGTCGCTGCCAAGCATCGTGGGTGCGGGTGATTTCTTGGCCAGCTTGGTGGGCTGTGGCGCCCTGGCGAGCTTCGTGGGAGACGCAGCGGGCTTGGCTGGCTTCGCGGGAGGCGGTGTGGCCTCACCCACGATTTCCACGACGTCGTCGTCCACAACGTCAATCACGTCATCGACGATCTCGACTTCGTCGTCCACGACTTCCGCTTCCTCGATATCATCGATTGGCGGCGGGTTCTTCTTCTTGCGCGACTTGGGGTCGTCGGAATCGGGACGCCGGCGGTCATCGTGTTGCTTGGCCATGGACCTTCTCTCCCGGAGACTTCAAAAACACCACAGGCGCTACATCTTGCAACCTCCACCCATTTTCTCGCGGCCAGCGCGCCAGGGCAATCCCTTTCGGCAAAATGTCTCGCAGGCGATGGCGGAAAGCCAGAATTGCGCGGCATTCCCGACCCAAACGGCACAATCGTTACGCCCGGCGAATATGATGCCTCTGATGAGAATCGTTTCGGACATGCCGGTTGAGAAGAGCGTCGTTCTGGTGGGTGCGGGCAACGCGCACCTGGTTTTCGTCCGCCGCTTCGCCATGAGGCCGTGGCCTGGGGTGGCAGTGACACTGGTCAATGAAAGCTCGGTCATCCCGTACTCGGCGATGGTTCCAGGACACATCGCCGGCAGCTTTTCGCGTGAGGAAATCACCATCGATCTGGTGCGCCTGTGCCGCGCCGGCAACGTGCGCTTTCTACCGGAACCGGTGACAGGGATCGACGCCGTGGCACGGCGTGTACGTTTCGCCAGCCGGCCGGCCCTGGCCTATGACGCACTCAGCCTCGGCCTCGGTTCCCTGCCGGCTTGTCCCGCCGAACTGGGCGAGGCGGCGCTGTTCCTGCGGCCGATGCAGGCGTTTCTGAAGCGACTCGACGAACTCGAGCAGGCGCTGCGGCGCTCGCCCAGACCGTTTCGATTGATCGTCGTGGGTGGCGGGGCCAGTGGTTGCGAGTTGACGCTGGCGCTGCACCAGCGGTTCGGCAAGTTCCCCGGCTTTGGCGTGACGCTGCTTCAAGGCGGTCCACACCTGTTGCCCGAGTTTCCCGCAGGCGTGGCCCGGCGATTCAGCGAGGTGTTTCAGCAACGCGGCGTGTCGTTCCGGGTCGATGCCCGCGTCAGCGGCGGCGCCGACGGCGCGTTGTTGCTGGACAGTGGCGAGCGCCTCAAGTACGACGCCGTTCTCTGGGCGACGCAGGCGGCGCCGCCTCAGGTACTCCGCGACAGCGGCTTGTCACTGAATGCGGCCGGGTTTCTTCGCGTCGCCGATTCGTTGCAATCGGTCAGCGACCCGGCAGTATTCGGAACGGGGGATTGCGTTGCCTTCGAGAGGTATCCGGACTTGCCGCGCAATGGCGTGCATGCCGTCCGGCAGGGTGCCGTGCTCTTCGACAATGTCGGGGCGTTTCTACGGGAGCAATCGTTGCGGCCGTTTCGTCCACAGCGCCGCTGTCTGTGCCTGCTCAACACCGCAGATGGACATGCCATCCTGCGCTATGGCAAGATCGTGTGCAAGGGCCGCTGGGCGCGGAAGATCAAGGACCGTATCGACCAGAGGTGGATGAGAAAGTTCCACGAACTCGCAGCCATGCCCGAGCCGAACTCGGACGCCCCGGCACACCTCATGCGTTGCGGCGGCTGCGGCTCGAAGATCTCCAGCGACGTGCTGTCGGCCGTGCTCAAACGCATCGACATCCCGGACGACCCGCGCGTGCTGCTCGGCTGCCGTGCTGGCGAGGACGCCTCCGTCCACCGTGTCCGCCCGGCATTGTTCGGCCCTCAACCGGACAAGCTCGTCGAGGTGCAAACCGTCGATTACTTCAAGGCGTTCATCGACGATCCCTATCTCTTTGGGCGGATTGCCGGCCTCAACTCGGTCAGTGATCTGTACGCCATGAATGCCCGGCCCTTCACCGCTCTGGCCATCGCCACGCTGCCTCAGGCCCGCGGGCCGGTGCAGGAAGCTCAGCTCTTCGAACTGCTCTCTGGAGCGGTGAGTGCCTTCCGCGAGCTGGGCGTGGTGCTGACCGGCGGGCACACTACGGAAGGCAACGAGCTCGCACTCGGTTTCGCCGTGACTGGCTTTGGCGAGGAGGATCGCCTTTTTCGCAAGAGCCATCTGCAGCCGGGCGACCGGCTGGTCTTGACCAAGCCCCTGGGCAGCGGCGCTTTGCTGGCCGCCTGGATGCGCGGCGATTGCAAGGCGGAATGGTTCGAGCCGCTGCTGGCAACCATGCTTGTGGCCAACGCCCGTGCCGGCGCGATCTTCGCCCGTCATGGCGTCACCGCATGCACCGACATTACCGGTTTCGGCCTGGCCGGCCATCTGCTCGAGATGCTCGACGCCAGCGGCGTCTCGGCGCGGCTCGAGGCCGGATGTGTGCCCCTGTATGCCGGCTTCCACGAGGTCGTTGCCCGCGGCATCACCAGCACGCTTCACGCGGATAACGCCAAGGTCAGTTGCCGGGTTGACGGCGCGGCCGCCGCCTGGCTGTTCGATCCGCAGACATCGGGGGGCTTGCTGGGCGCCGTGCGCGCCGATGCCGTTGCAGCAGTCATCGCCGAGCTTCACGCCGCCGGCTATCCGCAGGCCGCCGACATCGGCGCGATTGACGCGCTCCACGGCCAATCGCCCGGACTCCTTCTTTGCTAGACCGGCCTGTGCGGCCAATCCGTCCAGAATATTCGTCCAGGATTCGTCCAGAAAGTGACATACACCCCCTCGGCACATCCTGAACTGGACGAAGCCTGCTCCACGGGCGGCAGGCAAGCAGGATCGGCGATGGTCTGGGCCGTTTCACGACTGCAGATCATTCGTCTTAACCATACCGTGGATCCGCGCGGCCGGTTTTGACCCTGCGCCGGGCGGCGATACAATGGCAGAACGCTGGCGATTGCGTCCACACGTCAACGGCCTGCCGGGCCGTCAAGGAGTTGCATCCATGCCGAACATGTCGGGAACGAGGCTGACAGCCGTGCTGGGCATCGTCACCTTCTTCACACTGCTGGTTCTGTCGGGGGGCGTGGCGCCGGCACCGGCGCTGGCCCAGGAAAAAGTCGAGCCGAAAGCCGGCATCGTCGAGATCCCGCCCGGGGCCATCACCCGCTTTGGCACCAGCAAGTTCCGGCATGGCAGCCGCATCCTGCGCCTGGTCTACTCGCCCAATGGCCGCATCCTGGCGGCGGGCGGCGGCGACGACCCGGTACGCCTCTGGGATACCGATACCGGTCAGGAGCTGCGCCAGTGCAAGGAGGCGTGGATCCAGGCGATGGTCTTCTCGCCGCGCGGCTCGGTTCTGGTCACCGCCGGCGCCTTCAAGGTCATTCGCCTGTGGGAGGTCGCCACCGGCAAGGAGATTTCCCAGATCAAGGGTCACAACGCCGGCGTCAAGGCGCTGGCCATCTCGCCCGACGGCACCATGCTCGCCTCCGGCGGGCAGGACGGCACCGTCATCCTGTGGGAACTGCTGACGGCCAAGGAGATCACGCGGTTTTCCGGTCACACCGGCGAGATCAACGCGCTGACGTTCTCCGGCGACAACAACCTGCTCGCCTCCGCCAGCAGCGACCGCAGCGTGCGCATCTGGGACGCGGAGAACAGCAAGCCGACTCCGCTGGCGATCATCGACGGCAAGTGCGACGTGGGCGCCGTTGCCTTCGTGGACGGCAAGACGCTGGCCTCCGGCGGCGACGACAACCTGATACGCCTGTGGGAAGGCCCGACCGGCAAGCCGCTGAAGGAGCTGGCCGGGCATCAGAACACCATCACCTCGCTCATCATGAGCCGTGACGGCAAGACACTCTATTCCGGCGCGCACGACCGCACCATCCGCGTCTGGGACCCGGACGGCAAGCCGCGCATGCAGATCGCCCGCAATGCCGGCGACAGCGACGCCATGGCGCTGACGAAGGACGGCAAGCAGATCGCCGCCGCCGGCATCAACAACACCATCCGCCGCTGGACGACCGCCGACGGCAAGGAGATCATCGCCGGCGAAGGGCCGCAGAGCCCGGTCACGGCGCTGGCGATCTCGCCGGACGGCAAGTACTTTGTCGCCGGCAGCGCGCTGGCCAAGATCCAGCTCTATGATCTGGCGGCCCGCAAGGAAATCCGCGGCTGGCCCGCGCCGCAGGGCGGCGAGCTGGTGCTGGCCTTCGCGCCGGACGGCAAGACCATCGTGTCCGCTGCCGGTTCGGACGCCGTTCGCCTGTGGGATGTCGGTTCCGGCAAGGAACAAGGGCAGCTGGCCGCGCCGGCTGGCGAGGAAGTGCTCTCCGTCGGCTTCCATCCCGCGGGCAAGACCCTGGCGGTCGGCTATCGCAGCGAGGTCATCCGCCTGTGGGATCTCGACAAGCGCGCGGTCACCAGTGTGTTGAAGTATCCCGGACCGGTGTACGCGCTGGCCTATTCACGCGACGGCCGGACGCTGGCCGCCGCCGGCAACAACAAGATCGTCATGTTCGACCCGGCCACGGGACAGGACATCCTCAAGTTCGGCGACTCCAAGGAAGGCGGTCCGACCGGGTCCATCGCCTGCATGGCCTTTTCTCCGGACGGCAAGTTGCTGGCCACCGGCTCGTTCGACTCGTTCATCCGCCTCTGGGACACGGCCACCGGCGCCAAGGTCCGCGATCTGGAAGGCCATCAGAACGTCATCTATTCGCTGTCGTTTTCCAGCGACGGCCGCAATCTCGCCTCCGGCAGCTTTGACCGCACCGTGAAGTTGTGGGAGACGTTCAGCGGCCACACGGTCAAGACTTTCCCCGGCCACGCCGGCTCCGTCGGTTCCGTGGCCATGTCGCCCAGTGGCCGGATGATCCTGTCCGGCAGCACCGACACATCGCTCATTCTCTGGGATGCGACCGGCCAGGCCCGGGATGGCCAGATCGCGCCGCTGTCGCTTGGCCAGCCGCAGTTGCAAGCCGCCTGGAAGGAGCTGGCCCTGGAAGACGCCCCCAGGGCCAACAAGGTCCTCTGGGAAATGGTCGCTTCTCCCAAAGAGAGCGTGCCCTTCATCGGCCCGCAACTGTTCCTCGTCGATCCGCAGCGTATCAAGCAATTCCTCGATGACCTCAACGACAACATGTTCCTGGTGCGCGAAAAAGCATCCAACGAGCTGGGCAAGTATGGCCGCTGGATCGAAGGCGTGCTGCGCGAGGCCACCAAGAAGCCGAAGTCCGAAGAAGTCCGTCGCCGTCTTGGCCGGCTCCTGGAAAAGCTGGAAGTCCCCGGCTCCCTCACCCTGGCCCAGGAACGCCTCCGCCTTCGCCGCGTCATGCTCATTCTCGAGCAAGACGCCGGCGAGCAGTCCCGCAAGATCTTGCAAGACCTCGTCCGCGGCGCCCCTGAGGAAGACCTGCGCCGCGAAGCCCAGGCAAGCCTGGACAGAATCAGCAAACGGTGACCGCGCACAACCCGCGCACAGCGCCGTCAGCGAGTTTCACCGCAGCCACACGAAGCCGGCAGTGATCAGCAGGGTGCCGAGAACGGCGGCGCCGGCAAGGACGGCGCGAGCCGCGCGGCGCAATCGCGTCTCGTCGGCCAGCGCCGGCTCTGCCCAGGCCACGAAATTGCGCGCCTTGGCCAGTTCCTCGAATGCCTCGGCGACGAATGCCTGGCCATGTGCGGCGTCCGCTCCCGTTCCGGCAAGAAAGACGCCGCCGAGCATGAGCGGTTTCTCGGAGCGGTCGACAACGCCGGCGATCAATCCCGCCAGCCGGCCCGCGCGGGCGTGCATCTGCGCGAGCAGCCGCACCAGTCCCTCGTTGCTCGGTCCGCCCTGCGCCATGATTTTCTTGTCCGGCACATCAAGGCGAAGCAGCGGGTAGATACGCATGGGCAGATGCACTTGCAGCAGCCAGCGCACGCCGCCCGCCACCAGTTCGGGGAGTTCGCTGCGATTCATGTCCGGAACAAGCGGGAACCGGCACGCCAGGGCGCGGGACCGTTGCGCGGGCGGCGTGGCGGCGACCAGGTCCGCGAAGCCGGGCGACTTTTCCAGGTCGCAGACCACTACGTGCAACGGACAGGTCACGCGGGCGCCGGCGCGGATGGTATCCAGGTCCACCTTCGCCAGCCGTGCAGTTTGCCTGGCTTCGAGCGCGTCGTTGCTGGCCGCCAGGGGCACCAGCATGAGCATGCCGTTGATGGAACCGAATGGCGCCCGAACCTCGGCGATGAGACGGCACACATGATGCAGCCGCGCCGAATACATCTCGATCATCTCACGGCTGCCGTCGGACTTGCTGCCGGCGGAAGCCACGGCGTCGCCGGTCGGCCTCGGCTCGATGGCTGCTTCCAGCATGTGGTTCGCCTGCCGCCCCAGCAATGAGGCGCCGGCGCAGGTGATGTAGATACCCTGACGATGTGCAAAGATGCGGAGCGGCGCTTCCTTCCGCGCCGGCGTGCCCGCGACGGCGAGCTTCATGCCGGCGGCCTGAAAGAGGGCTTCTTCCGAACCGGCCGGCCGGCCCAGAACCAGGTAGACCGGAGTCGTCGTCAGCGGAATATCCGCGTCGCGCAGCGCTTGCAGGCCCTCGCGCCAGGCTGCATCGATGTCCGCAAACCTTCGTGCGCGAGCTTCGCCGGCAAGCAGCTTCCCCAGGCC
The DNA here is from genome assembly GCA_016873095.1 of Planctomycetota bacterium. GTDB lineage: Bacteria > Planctomycetota > Planctomycetia > Gemmatales > Gemmataceae > VGYC01. The sequence continues at coordinate 16,078 of VGYC01000117.1, forward strand.
GCACAGCAGCCAGGCGACGGCATAGGCCGAGAGGAACAGCAGGGGCAACCAGAAACGGTGCACGATCGGCCATGGGGAGCGCAAGGCCAGCTCCAGGTCCAGTGCCTCGTTGACATGCGCCAGTCCCAGCACGACGCCGGCAACGAGCAGAAGATGCACGGCCCAGGTCCAGCGAGCCCGGCCGCGGGCCATGGCTCCCGGCCAGATCACTCCAGCCATGCTAGTCTTGATCCAGGTCAGATAGATCATTGCTGGCTCCCGTGAATGCGTCACGATAGCTGCCGCAGCAAGACAAGGACCGCCGCCGGGATGAGCACGAGAAATGCGAGGCCGGCCAAGAGGACGGTGGACTGCAGTCGGTCGCGCGCGGTCAACGGCGGCACGTGCGTGACCGGCTCCAGGTCCGGCGGCTGTAGCCAGTCCACGCCGCCGTTTGTCTCGATTCGTCGCCGCGTCGCTTCCACCCAGTTGCCAAGCTGTTCGGGCTCCTCCGCCAGCTCGCCACGAAAACCGAGCATTACCAGCAGATAATGCACTTCCAGGGCGTCGCACGTTCCCCGCTGCTCTGCCTGCCTGGCCAGGTCCCAGAAGCGCCACATGCCGTCGCTGGTGCCGTGCAGGTCCATTTCAAGCGTCTGTTCTTCCCAGGGCACCGGGCCCCAACCGGGCGCATTGCCCAGCAACTCGTCAAGCCAGCAGACGACGGCATAGCGAACGTTGCGCGGGGCCCCCAGGCCGGAAGACGCTGTCAGCAAGCGTTTCAGCGTCGTCTGTTCCAGGTCCACGTCCAGCATCTCACCGGCGCGCAAGCGATCGCGCAACGCGAGCCCTTGATTGATGATCGGATAAACATGGCTGGCGATTTCGGCGTCCATCTTTGTGCTCATGAGATCGAAACGTCTCGAGCGCGAAGTGTCCCTGAAACAAGGGATTCTTGCAAGCGAGACCTTTATTTCCGCTGTCCGGACGATGTGAATCTGGGCAGGCAGCGAACGCTGGGTTGACCGCCCCCGTCACGGTGGGTGATCGCTTCGTGACACGAGCTTCGCCGAGCTACATGGGCCGCGGTCAGGTCACGCCGCTGCCATCTTGCCGAGTTCAACCAGCTTTCGCACATAGCGGTCGAACGGTTGACCGTCGACAGTGACAGTGGGGACGGCGCTGACGCCGTCCACGAGCGGGCCGGCCTCGACCATCGTCCGCAGCAGCCGGCCCTCACGCGCTGGATCGAACAGGGTCGCATCATGGGCCGCGCCGCGCATCTGGCGGACGCCGGCGCCCAGGGCGTACGCGCCCCAGTTGCTGATGCCGCACACGATGAGATGGTCGGTCGGCACGCGGCAGGCGACCAGACCGCCCTGCGGGATGTTGCGACGAATCACGTCCCAGGCGATCTTGCCCATGCCGATCTCGTTGCCGCCGTCGCCGATGCCGATGGTGACAAGGCCCGTCGATGTCTTCTCGAAGAGTTGATGCGCCGGGCTCATGTGCACACTGATGTCCAGGCCGCGCATGGTGTGGCAACGATCCTGATGCTCCGGCGGCACGTCGTGCAGGAAATCGAGATACATCTCGCCCAGGGCGCTCGCGCCGCGCTGCGCTTGCAAGGATTCCAGCGTATGGCTGGGACCGACGCGCTCCAGCGCGATCAGGTGCGTGAGCGGCCCGGTCTGTGCAAGGACCTGTCGCACGTACTCTGCCGGCGTCGGTGCACTCTCCGGAAGTGTGACGAGCGTCACCGATCTGTCCAGCCCGCACGCGGCCAGACCTGCTTGCAAGGCACGCATGCAAAAGCCATCGCTCAGCAGGGACACGCGGATGCCCAGCGGCTGCCAGGCGCGGGCGAGATGGATCGCGCCGAGCGGGCCGTCCGTCTCGCCGGCGGGCGGATTGGCCCGCGGGATGTAGAAGCCGGTCACGATGCCCACGGCCGGCTTCGGCGTGGCGGCGATGCTCCTGCAAGCTTCCGCGAAATCCCCGGCGCACGCCTGGAGCAGGTTGGCAGCGGGATCCCTGGCCAGTCCGCGGTTGCCCACGTCCTCCTGAACCAGGTCGCGCATGGCTTGCAGCACGGCATCGTTCATTGGCCCGCTTCCTTGAAGATATAGGCGAATCGGCCCCGCCACTTGCCGGGTGGGTCGGCGGTCAGCGTGATCGGCTCGTAACGGATCGGGTGCAGAAAGGTCAGCGACCGCGCATGCAGGGCGATGCCTTGCTCGAACGTGTGCACGGAGCCGTAGCGGGCATCGCCGTAGATCGGATGGCCGTGATGGGCGAGCTGCACACGAAGCTGGTGCTTGCGGCCGGTCTGCGGACGCAGCTCCAGCCAGGTAAGCCCGCCATGATGTCCGCGGCGCGTGAAGTGTGCCAGCGCTTGCCGGGCTCCCGGCGTGCGCGGCTCCACCACCTCGACACGGCGGCGGTCTTCATCCTTCGCCAGCCAGTCTTCCATGGTGCCCGCGGATTTCTCCACGTCGCCTTCGACAATCGCCCAGTAAACCTTCTCGACGGTCCCTTCGCGGAACTGCTGCGCGAGCCGGGCCGCCGCCTTGCTGGTCCGCGCGAACAGCAGCACGCCGGATGCCGGCCGATCCAGACGATGGACGATGCCCAGGAAAACGTTGCCCGGCTTGCGATACTTCTCGCGCAGATACTCCTTGACAGCGCGATCGAGCGTGGCGTGCCTGCCCTGGTAGTGCGTGCTGGCGATCCCCGCCGGTTTGGCCACCGCCAGGCAGTGATTGTCCTCGAAGAGAATGTCGAGTTCCGCCATGATGGTGATTGTATCCAGCGTCGGCGCACGCAACCGTCTACTTGGAGCCGGTAGGCTGGTTGTTTTTCGGCCGGGAATCGTCATACTTACACCGAGCCCGAACATCAGCCGAACGAGATAGCCATGCGCCGCTTGTCCTTGTGCTTCATTCTCATCCTGAGCCTTTCAACCCTGGCCGGCCAGCCCGACAAGAAAGGCTCGCAGGTGCCGGACGGCTTGAAGGCGTTGCAGCATCCCGATCCGCTGGTGCGCTACAAGGCGGCCGGCGTGCTGGCACGCCTGGGCAAGACCGGCAAGTTCGCCATTCCGGAGCTGCGCGCGGCGCTCAAGGACAAGGACGTGCGCGTGCGCATCAAGGTTGCCGAGGCACTGTGGAAAGTCGAGAAGCCGCCGGCCAGCGTGATCCTGCCCGTTCTGCTGGCGGCGTTCAAGGACAAGACGCCGAGCGTGCGTGCGGCCGTGCCCGGCGTGATTGCCTTGCTCGGGCCGAAGGCCAGGCCCGCGCTCCCGGCCCTCAAGAAGGCGCTCACCGACAAGGATCTGGACGTGCGCATGGAGACCATTCTGGCGCTCGGAGAACTCGGGCCAGTCGCGGTCGAATGCGCGCCGGCGTTGTTGCAGCTCACCGGGACCGTGGAGTTGCTCTTGCTGGAGCCGATGATTTCCGTGACGCTGGGCAACATGGGGGCCGGGGCCACGCCAAGCCTGGTCAACGCGCTCGGACGCAAGGAATTCGAGGCGCGGCGAATGGCTGCGTACGCCCTGGGTCTCATTGGCCCGCAGGCCAGGGACGCTGCCCCTGCCTTGTGCAAGGTCCTCGAGGATACGGAGCCATCCGTCCGGGCACAGGCGGCGCAAGCGCTCGGCAAGATCGGCAAGGACGCCGCCGACGGCCTGCCGGCGCTCCGCAAGGCGCTCACCGACAAGAACGACTCTGTCGCCATCGAGGCCGGGCTGGCGCTGTGGCGTGTTGCCGGTGTCCGCGATGGCGTGCCGGTGATCGTCAGGGCTCTCAAGATGTCGGGGGAGGACTTCATCCGCGAGAGTGCCTGCAAGGCACTTGCACAGATCGGCGACGGCGGTGACGAAGCGCAGGCCGCATTGCTCGCCGGACTCACGGACGCCGGCGCCGTTGTCCGCGCCGCCGCCGCCGACGCTTTGGCCCGGGTGCCGCCGAGCAAGACGGTCCTGAAGGCATTGACCAAGGCGCTGTCGGACAAGGAGATCCAGGTGCAGCTGAGCGTGGTCCGTGCCCTCGGCAAGGACGCGGCGACCGTGCCAGGAACGCTCGCGGTCCTGCACAAGGCGCTCAGGCACGAGGATTCCGCCATCCGCATCCGCGCCGCCAACAGCATCGAGGGCCTCGCAGGCCTGTCGCCCGAGCAGACGAAGTCGCTGGTCGCCGCCCTGATCGACGCGCTGGAGGACGATTACCGCAACGTGCAGGTAGCCGCCGCTCGCGCCTTGAAGAAGATCGACCCCAGGGCCGCCGCCAGGGCCGGAATCCGCTGACAAAAATGATCCCCGACAACATCTTTGCCGATCTGCCGGCTCGTCTGCCCGACGAGGTTGTCTCCATTCTGCTCCAGTCGTCCGGCCTGCGCATCGAGCGCATCGTCTCGCAGGGCCAGGCTTCACCGGACGGCTTCTGGTACGATCAGGATCAGCACGAGTGGGTCATGATTCTGAAGGGCGCCGCCCGGCTTCGCTTCGAGGATGGAACGGTCGAGATGAAGCCCGGCGACCACCTGAACATCCCCGCCCACAAGCGCCACCGCGTCCACTGGACGACACCCGATGAGCCAACCATCTGGCTGGCGGTGCACTACAACCCCAGGCAAGCGTGACCGACCGTCGCTTGGCGGTTTCGCGCGCAGCATCCAGCGCGCAGAACCCGCCAGGCGAGCTTCGCCTACGCTCGTCTCGGGGTCAATTCAATCGACGTACAGAAACCGATTGGAACTCATGAGCGCCTGGCACAACGCTGCCAGGCCGAGGACGTCGGCATCGGCGCGCTTCTGCGCCCGATACTGCGCGGCCTGCTCGGTGATGAAACCGGCCGCGGCTCGTACCTCTTGCGGCGGCGCCTCGACAGCGTAGGCCAGCCGCCAGGCGAGCTTCGCCTGTGTCGCCGGCTCGGTCCCGGCCTCCGCGCGAACCCTCGCCGCAAAGTGATTGGCAAGATCCATCATGAACGGGCTGTTCATGAGCATCAGTGCTTGCGGCGTCACGGTGGAGGCGTTCCGCGACTCGCAGTTGGGGGCCATCACCGGCGCGTCGAACGTGTCCAGCACCGAAAGCAAGCGCGTGCGACGCACCTGCACGTAGACGCTGCGGCGAAACTCCTCGCCGTTGAGCGGGACTTCCTTCTGCTTGTAGCCCGCCGAATCGGCCGTGTCCACGCCCAGCACGACCTGCCCGAAGTCGTCGTGCATCACCGGCACCGGCGTGCTATGTTGCTTGAGGTTGATCTTGCCGCTGACGGCGAGCATGGCGTCGCGGACAATCTCGGCTTCCAGCCGGCGCACGGACATGCGGGCCAGCAGCTTGTTGTCCGGATCGGTCTTCTGCAAGACCGCGGTCCGTTGCGAGCCCTGGCGATACGCGGTCGAGGTGAGCAGCAGTCGGTGCAAGCGCTTGAGCCGCCAGCCGCCAGCCATGAAGTCGTCGGCGAGCCAGTCCAGCAACTCGGGATGGGTCGGCCGTTCGCCGAGGAAGCCAAAGTCCGCCGGCGTGGCCACGATGCCGCGACCGAAGTGATGCATCCAGAAGCGGTTGACCAGCACCCGCGCCGTCAGCGGATGCTTGCCCGAAACCAGCGACCTCGCGTATGCCAGCCGTCGCCCCGTCGTCGGCAGCGCTGGATCCTTCACCGGGATGCTTGCCAGGTTGAGCGACGCCAGGACCGTCAGCCCGCCCGGTTCCAGGGTCTCCCTGGGCTGTTCGTGGTCGCCGCGATGAAACAGAAAGGTCGCCGGCACGACGCCCGGCGGCTCGGTCAGCACGCGGATGAAGTGCTCCACCGGCTTGCGGGCACGAACCTCGTTCGCCCTGGCGACATACTGCTTGAGATCGGCGGCCGCTTTCGGATCGTAGAGATAGAGCGACCCCGCCGAGACGTTGACGCTTGGATGATCGCGCAGCAGTTTCTGTTGCTCGGCGGTGCGCTTGGCCGCCGGCGTGTTGCGCGCCTGCTTGACCGTGTCGCGCAGTTCTACCGGCAGCCTGGCAAGCTCCTTCTGGAAGGTGCGCTCGATGTACTCGTCCTGCTTCTTGAGGCGTTGCTGGTCGATCCTGGTCGCTTCGCTTTCGATGACCTGTGCCTGCCTGCGATCCGCAGCCGTGTACAGCGAGATCTGCCGCTGGGCGGGCACTCGCCAGGCCTTCGGATTGAGGGCCGGCTCGAAGACGGCCCGCATCTTGTAGTAGTCCACTTGCGGTATCGGATCGTAGCGATGATTGTGGCACTGGGCGCAGTGCATGGTCAGCCCCAGCAGCGAGGTGCCGACGATCTGCAACGTATCGGCGATCACCTGGTTGCCGGCGAGCGCCGGCGCTGCCCCCGACGCTGTGCCGTCTGCCGCCATGCGCAAGAACCCCGTGGCGATGAGCTTGTCGATGTCCTCGCTGCGCAGGTTCTGGTGAGGCGGCTTGACCAGCTCGTCCCCGGCAAGTTGCTCGATGATGAACTGGTCGAACGGCTTGTCGTCGTTGAAGGCGCGGATGACGTAGTCGCGGTAGCGGTATGCGTTGGTTCGAATCGGATCCTGCTCGGAGTAGCCCTCGGAGTCGGCATAGCCGGCCACGTCCAGCCAGTGTCGGCCCCAGCGCTCGCCATACTGCGGCGACGCCAGCAGGCGCTCGACCAGCCGTTCGTAGGCATCCGGCGCCTCATCGCCAACGAAGCGCGCCACTTCATCCGGCGAGGGCGGCAGGCCGAGCAGATCGAAACTCAACCGGCGAATCAGCGTGACCCGGTGTGCCTCCGGCGCGAATGACAGCCCTTGCTTCTCCAGTCTCGCCAGCAAGAAGGCGTCGATGGGACTGCGCACCAGACGAGGATTGCCGACGCGCGGCAGCGTGGGCCGAGCAACTGGCTGAAATGCCCAGAAAGAACGCTCCTCCTCGGTGATGTACAGGCCCGGGACGATCTTCTCCGGCTCGGGCCGTGCCGTCTTCGCCCCCGCGCCGATCCAGCGGGCGATGACACCGATCTCGTCTTTGCTGAGCTTCTTTTTCCCTGGCGGCATCTCGCCCTTGCGCAGCCGCTCGATGAGCGTGCTGTCTTCCGGTCTCCCCTGCACCAGCCCCGGCCCGGATTCGCCGCCTCGTGCGATCAGCCTGGCCAGACGCACGTCGAGCCCGCCCTTGAGTTTCCTGCCCTCACCATGGCATTCGAAGCAATGCGCCTTCAGGATGGGACGCACATGGCTTTCGAACAGCGGAGAGCCTGCAGGCGACTTGTCCTCGGCGCGAGCAGGCGTCACGATAAAAATGCCGACGCAGATCGTGAGCATCTTCTTGAGCATGGCGTTTCGGTGGGAACGAGCCGATGGGCGAGCGCTCGGCGGCAGGTTACAATCATCCGGCAGGCAACTACCCTATCGTACCGAGTCGCCAGCCGAAAGGGAAAACATTTTTTCATGCCGGAGCTTCCCGATGTTGTCGTGTACCTGGAGCGCTTGCAGCCGCGCGTCGTCGGCGTGACGCTGGACGGCATACGCCTGGCAAGTCCGTTCTTGCTGCGCTCGGTCGAGCCGCCTCTTGCCGCCGTGAAGGGCAGGCGGGTGCTGGCGTTACGGCGGCTCGGCAAGCGGCTGGTGTTTGCGCTGGAGGAGGATCTCTATCTGGGGCTGCACCTGATGATCGCCGGCCGGCTGCACTGGAAGCCGTGCGGGACGAAGGTTCCCGGCAAGATCGGTCTCGCTGCCTTCGATTTTGCCACCGGCGTGCTGACGCTTACCGAGGCCGGTTCAAAGAAGCGCGCCTCGCTGCACCTTGTGAAAGGCGAGGCGGAACTGGCCAGGCACGATCCCGGCGGCCGAGCCCGTTGCGATGTACGACGAGCCAGTCTTTTTTCGGTTCTCACCAAGGGGCAAAAATCTCTTCCCCCGCAGAACGCTCGACTTCGTAAGAATAAGCCCGCGGTTGCAGTTTTTTTCAGAATTTTTCGACCATCCTCCAAACCAAACGGGGATATATTGTGTTGTAATGGTAGCGCCCGCCACCTTCCCCGTTCGGCATTGGA